>JBDGQF010000361.1:0-6651 GCA_042219255.1 Halobacterium sp.
GTACTCGCGGATTGTCGGCACGACCACGCAGACGTCTCGGGTCATCCGTTGCGCCCTACTATTTAGGCTGGCCTAAAGTGTGTGTCGGTGTCCGCTGGCGCCTATCGCGGTCACGACAGGCCGGCGACGGACTGCTGGAGGCGAATCGTCGGCGGCACCAGCAGGCCGCCCAGGAGGACGAGGAACACGTAGAACACGCTCTCCGCGATGGCCGACGGCGCGACGAACGCCACGAGGTCGGCGGCGGCGACACCCGTCGCGCACACCAGCACGAGCAAGAGGTGGCGTCGCAGCGTGTCGAGCGCCGTGCCGTGCGCCAGCGACTCCAGGCGCTCGCTGAACGTCACGCCGTACGCCGCGAACCCCAGCGCGCCCAGGCCCTTCACCGTCGCGACGACGCCCGGCTGGTCGATGAGCATCACGACCAGCCACTCGATTGCGATGACGACGACGAACCCGAACTCCAGGCGGCGCAACCGCTCCAGGGACATCTCGCGCTCCTCTGGCGCCGGCGCGAGCGCGCTGTTGTAGTACACTTCGCGCATCGAGAACGTCAGGAACGCGATGCCGAACAACAGCGAGACGTCGGCAAACGCGCGCGCTACCGTGCCGCCGCCGGCGACGCGCCACACGCCGAACCCGCCGAACGCCGCGAACGCCATCCCGAGGTACGTGAGGTAGCCCCAGAAGTCGTCGTAGCCCTCCATGCGGTCGTGCGCGTAGTTCTGGAGCGCGTAGTACGTGAACGCCAGCCCCGTCACGACGACGATGCCGTAGCCCGTGAACGCCACCGTCGAGAGCGTGTCCGCGGCCGCCATCACGCCCCACCTCCCACGGCGAGTTCCGCGGCGAAGTCGTCGAACGCGCGCTGGAAGTCCAGGACCGTCGCGAACCGCGCGTGCTTCTCCGGCGCGAGCGCCCGCTCGAACAGGTCGTCAGCGCTCGCCGGCAACGCGGGGTTACGCTCCGACCCCGGGAGGCGCTGGCCGGGGTCGCCCGGCGGGTCGCCGGTCAGCAGGAAGTACGCGAGCGCGCCGAGGCCGTAGACGTCCGTCGCCTGGTCGAAGCGACCGTACGTCTCCGGGTCGCGGTGTTCGGGCGCCGCGAACCCGCCCGGAATCGGCGGCGTCTGTCGGCCGCTGGCGGCGTGCGCGAACCCCCAGTCCGCGAGCGCCGGCGCGTCCCACGTGTCCTGGCCGGTCGCGATGTACCTGACCGCGCCAGGGTGGACGCCGCCGTGGACGACGCCGCGGGCGTGCGCGTGGCTCACTGCTTTCGTCACCGCGGACACGTCCCAGACGGCTTCGGCGAGCGTGGCGGGCGGCCGGCGGCGTTCGAGCGTGTCGCCGTCGTCGTACCGGGTCGCCAGCCAGCGCGCGCCGTTCCCGAGCACGGAGACGACGTGGTCGTGGTCGTCGACGGCCTTCCACTGCTCGACGGCGTCCGCGAACGCCGACTGCACTGCGCTCTCGTCTACGTGGAGGCGCCGCACCGTCGCGAGGCCGTGTTCGAGGACGTCCTCGTCGACGTCCGCGCGGAAGTCAGTCGTCAGCACCCCGTCTCGCAAGCGGAGGTCCGGCGACACGTCTTCTTCTTCGAGCGTGACGCGCGGCGGGTCGGGCACCTCCTCCGGCGGGCCGACGTCCGCCTCCCCCTCGCCGGATTCCGTGCCCCGTGCCGGCGCGTCCTGCCCGAACGAGACGTAAACCGGGCGCGACCGGTCGTTGTCGTCGTTCACGGTGACGACGCTGACGCCCTCCGGGAACAGGTCGGCGTACTCGGGGTGGGCGCGAATCAGCATGGGGTAGCCGGCGTCATCCGCGCGCTCGGCGATGGCGCGCGTCACCTCCTCGACGGCCTGGCGCGCGTACCGCCGCAACAGCGGGTCGCTGGACTGCGTGAGCGGCGCGATGGCGGAGAGGCCGGCGCTCGCGCGCGCCGGATACCGTTTCGTCACCGCGGCGACGGCAACCGCCCCGTTCTGCCTGATTAGCTGGTCGTCGCTGCGCGTCAACCCCACGAGGTCTGAGAACTTCACGGAGAGCGCGTCCGGTTCGCGTTCGGCGAGTTCCGCGAGCGTCCACGTCGCGCCGCGCCGCACCCAGACGTCGTCGTCCTCGGCCGCCGCGAGCACGTCGTCGAGGACGGTGCGGACTTTCGTCGGTCGCTTGCCGGCCGCTTCGACGAGGCGCCACGCCGCGCCCGCCCGCACGTCCTCGTCGGGACTGTGGAGGCGTTCGGCGAGTTCGTCGACGTCGTCGGTGTCCACGGACTGCCGTAGTTCGGCGACTTCCTCCGCGTCCACGTCGCGGCCATCACCCTGCATCGCGCGTATCTGTGGTATCGTCGCGCCCGTCCGGTTTGAACGTTTGGCTTCCAGCGACCCACGCTGCCCACCTGCGGCGACCCGTGGCGTTTTGTCCCGGAGTACCGTGTGCGCGAGTATGGTTGACGTCCGCGACCGGCGTGCGCTCGCCGGCACGCCGGCGCGCGACACCGCGCTGGCGTGCGTCGAGGCCGGAATCGAGGCGGCGCACCCCGAGCGCGTGGTCGCCGACGCAGTCGACCTGGAGGACGGCACGCTCCGGATAGCCGGCGACACGTACGACCTCACATCCTACGAGCGCGTGGTCGTACTGGGCGGTGGGAACGCCGCTGCACACGTCGCGAGCGCGCTCTCCGGCGTGCTCGGCGACCGCCTCGACGGCGGCGTCGTGGTGACCGACGACCCCGTGGACGTCCCAGACGTGACGGTCTTGCAGAGCGACCACCCGGTGCCGTCCGAGCGCGGCGTCGAAGCGACCGCTGAACTGCTGGACGCAGCGAGGGGCTGCGGCGCGGACACGCTCGTGCTCGCGGTCGTCACGGGCGGTGGGAGCGCAGTGATGCCCGCGCCAGCGTCGGGGCTCTCGCTGGCGGACGTCCAGGCGACGACCGAGGCCCTGCTGCGGTCTGGCGCGCCGATTCAGGACGTGAACGCCGTGCGGAAGCACTGCTCGGCGGTGAAGGGCGGTCGCCTCGCACGCGCGCTCGCTCCCGCGACTGTCGCGACGCTCGTGTTCAGCGACGTCGTCGGCAACGACCTCGACGTGATTGCCAGCGGCCCCACCGTCCCGGACACGTCGACGTACGGGGACGCGCTCGGCGTCCTCGACGAGTACGGCGTGGACGTGCCGGACGCGGTGCGTGCGCACCTCGAAGCCGGCGCGCGCGGCGACCTGCCGGAGACGCCGAGCGAAGGAGACGCGGCGTTCGAGAACGTGCAGACGCACGTCCTGGCGGACGGGTCGACGGCGCTCGACGCCGCGAGGGCGGTCGCGGACGAACGCGGCTACGACACGCTCGTGCTCTCAGCCAGTATCGAGGGCGAGGCGCGCGAGGTCGGCGGCGTCCACGGCGCCATCGGCGCGGAAGTCCGGGCGACCGGCGACCCAGTCGAGCCGCCCGCCGTCGTCCTCTCCGGCGGTGAACTCACCGTGACCGTCAGCGGGGACGGCGAGGGCGGCCCGAACCAGGAGTGCGCGCTCGCCGCCGCCCACCGACTCCCTGACGGCGCCGCGTTCGCGTGCGTGGACACCGACGGTATCGACGGCGTAAGCGAGTACGCCGGTGCTGTCGTGGACGTCGACACGGTCGCTGACGCCGACGCGGCGCGCGCGGCGCTCCGCGAGAACGACGCCGGTGGCTTCCTCGCCGGCCGGAACGCGCTGCTTGAGACTGGGCCGACCGGCACGAACGTCAACGACCTGCGCGTGCTGGTGGTCGAGGCGTAACCGCGGGCGGGAGACGCGCGGGCCTGGCCGGGAAGGAAGGCGTAAAGACCCCACTGTCCGACGGTGGAGGTATGGACCGCGTAGCAATCATCGGTGCGTCGATGACGCAGTTCGGCGACCGCGACGCCTGGGTGCGGGAGTTGCTGGCGGAGGCCGGCGACGCCGCGCTCGACGACGCGGGCGTCGACGGCGGCGACCTCGACCACCTCTACGTCTCGAACATGGCGAGCGGCGAGTTCGAGGGACAGACCGGCGTCCCGAACGCGCTCGCCCACGACCTGAACGCGCTGCCCGCGTACACGCAGCGCGTCGACCAGACCAGCGCCTCCGGCGGCGCCGGCATCTACGCCGCCTGGCAGTCCGTCGCCTCCGGCGCGAGCGAGATGACGATGCTCGTCGGCGGCGAGAAGATGACCCACAAGACCACGGGCGAGGCGACGGACGTCATCGCGAGCCTCACGCACCCCGTGGAGTACAAGCACGGCGTCACGCTCCCGAGTTTCGCGGGCCTGACGGCGCGCAAGTACCTCGACGAGTACGACGCGCCCCGCGAGTCCCTCGGGAAGGTCGCGGTGAAGAACCACCGGAACGGCGTGGACAACCCGCACGCGCAGTTCCGGAAGGAAGTCGACCTTGAGACAGTCCTAGAGTCTCCAATCGTCGCCGACCCGCTGCGCCTCTACGACTTCTGTCCCATCACGGACGGGAGCGCGGCGCTCGTGTTCTGTCCGGAGTCCGTCGCCGAGGAGTACACCGACGAGTACGTCGTCGTCTCCGGCATCGGCGGTGCGACGGACACGCACGTCGTCCACGAGCGCGACGACCCCACGACGATGGGCGGCGTCGTCGAGTCCTCGGACATCGCCTACGAGATGGCCGACCTGGGCCCGGAGGACGTCGACGTCGCGGAACTCCACGACATGTTCACCATTCTGGAGTTCCTGCAGAGCGAAGACCTCGGGTTCTTCGAGAAGGGCGAGGGCTGGAAGGCCGTCGAGGAGGGCGTCACCGACCGCGACGGCAACCTCCCAATCAACACGTCCGGCGGCCTGAAGTCGAAGGGGCACCCGCTGGGCGCCAGCGGCGTCGCACAGGCGTACGAAATTTACGTGCAGTTGCTCGGCGACGCGGGCGAGCGCCAGGTCGACGCCGAGGTCGGTCTGGCGTGCAACGTCGGCGGGTTCGGTAACTGCGTCACCACCACCATCCTCGAACAGCCATGAGCGACGACACAGAGACGTTCGACGCGTACCGCTGCGAGAACGGCCACGTCACGTACCCCGGCCACACGCGGTGTCCGGAGTGTGGCGCCGAACAGACCGAATCGGTCGACCTCGCCGACCGCACGGGGGAGGTAGTCACGTGGACGACGTCGACGGCGACGCCGCCGGGCGTCCGCGAACCGAACCACCTCGCCATCGTCGAGTTCACTGTCGACGGCGAGGCCGTCCGCGCGCTCGGCCAGTTGACGACCGCCGACGGCGTCGACATCGGGAGCCACGTGACGCCGGTCTACGAGGCCGAGTTGCGCGACCCGGACGCCGGCATTCGGGAGCCGGACAGCCAGGCGTGGGACGGCTTCCGGTTCGAGCCCGCGGACTAGTTCCCGGGCGTCAGGTCGCTGACCGCCTTCCCGAGGTCGTCGACGGCGCCGTCGAGGAACGACCGGACGGAGCCGAGGACGTCCCCCACGGAGTCCGGGACTGGCGCGGGCAGGTCGGTCGGCGGGCCGGCCTGCGCGACGTTCGCGGAGTCGATGCCGAGCGCCGTGACCGCGTCGAGTAGTTCTATCATCGCACTCGACCCGTGGAGCCCCGAGTATAAGGGCAGTGGAGTCGCTGCAGCCGGATTTCGGCGAATTAACTCGGGTTCGGGCGGGTCAACCCCGGCTTTGGGCGGCTCACCGGAGCGCGCCGCAGACGGCGCCCGCGACGGCGGCTTCCACGGCGAACGCGGCGCCGAGCGCGGGCACCAGCACGATGGCGTAGCCGATGCCGGGCCGTGCGTATTCAGGGTCGTATCCGGCCAGCACTGCCACGAGTCCGACGACCACGACGGTCAGTTCCACGACCCCGACCAGGCTCCCGTGCCAGAGGCCCGAGCGCGCGCTCCCGGCGAGCAGTCCCGCGACCGCGCCGCCGGCGAAGCCGGCGAGGAGGACGGTCGGCGGTCTGTACGCGACGGCGAGCGAGAGTGCGACGAGGAACGCGGCGACGCCCGCGCCGACCACGCGCCAGTTCGGCATGCGCGACAGTTCTCCGGGTGCGTGAAAACGGTGGTGGTCAGAAGCCCTCGCGGAGGAACACCGGTCGCTCGGGGAGGACCGCGGCCAACGCGTCGACGGCGTCGTCCTCGGCCCTTAGGTCGCCGACCGTCGCGAGGTCGTGCGCGCTCCGGTAGCCGACGGCGAGCTGGGAGAGCGCGCCGACGCCGAGTTCTGCGTCCGCGTCGGCCGCGTCCGCGGTGTCGACGCTGGCCTCGCCGTCCGCGACGCGCAAGCGGACGGCCTGGTCGTTCCAGTCCGCGAGCGGGTCGTCCACGCCGAGGACGAGGTCGCAGGCCGCGTCCTCGGGGTACGCGAGCGCTCCGAGCGCGTCCGGGACGTCGACGATGCGCACCATCGGGCAGAGTCGGAGTTCCGCGGTGGCGTCCTCGGTGTCCGGGAGCAGGTCGAGGACGTCCGCGTCCGCGGGCGTCCAGAACTGCACGCTGTCGACCTGCGAGTCGTGGTCGGCGAGGAACCGGAGGACGGCGAGGCGGGCGTCGTGGTCGACGGCCGCCCAGTCGCGGACGTGCAGGGTCTTGCCGTCGTCGCCGCTCTCGACGGTGTACGTGAGGTAGGCGGCGAGGTCGCCGTCGCGCTCGAACCCGTACGCGA
>JBDGQF010000224.1:0-6646 GCA_042219255.1 Halobacterium sp.
ACTGTTCGACGGCGTCTGGCTGGTCGTCTGCCATACTCACTACGACGGTGCGCCGTCCCGTCGCCGTGTCTCCCCACGCACTGGGCAGGTTTATTCGGGCGGCAACTCACAGCGTTTCGCCGAGCAGTTTCGACAGGCCGCGGCGGAGGCGTTCGAGGAACGCGGACTTCGAGACGCCGAGCGCCGCGGCGACGTCACTGGCGTCGGCGTCCCGAGGCACCGAGAAGTACCCCATGTCGAAGGCGGTCTCGAGCGCGTCGGCCTGCGCCGGAGTGAGCCCCCAGCGGTCGGCGATTGCGGCGTCGTCCTGTTCGGCAATCGGGTACGTGCGTTCGAGCGTGACGCCGACGGCGTCGCCGGCGGCTTCCAGCACCTCGTGGAGGACGTCGCGGCCGACGACGGCGCCCGTGACGCGCGCGTCGCCGCCGCGGTAGTGGAGCGCGTCGACGAGCAGGCCGGCGTCCGTCAGTTCGTGGACGACGCAGGGGTGCTTGGACAGACACCGGTACGTGAACCGGCCGTCCGTCCTCGCGACGTGGAGGTAGCGGATTCGGTCGTCGCCGTCGAGCGCGGCGGCGAGCGCGTCGCCGTCCGCGGTGGCGAACTGGAGGAGGGCGTTGCCGTCCGCGCGCAACTGGGGCGGCCTGGCGTCGACGTCCGCGCCGGTCGCCCGCGTGGCGTCCGCGAGCGGGCAATCGTCGCCGTGCACGCCGAACTCGACGTACAGGCACTCCGAAATCACGTGCAGTGATAGCACGCACCGGTACTTGAACCCCGCGCATGCGCGGGTGAATGCCTACCCCCGCGTATCCCTCACGTTCGAACATGGACATCGACGAGGTGAAAGAGCGCGCCGGCCCCCGGGCGTTCAGCGCGAGCGACGACCTGCCCAGGGAGTTCCGGGAGGCCGCGACGCGCATGATTCAGTTCCACGCGAACAGCGAGGTGATGGGCGGCTACCTCGACAAGCAGTTTACGCGCATGGCGCCCTCGCTCGACCGGAAACTCGCGTGCACGGCGAAGTGCCAGGACGAAATCGGGCACGCGCAACTCCTGTACCGCGCCGCGGAGTCGCTGGGCGTGAAGACCCGCGACCAGATGCTCGACGAACTCACGCGCGGCGACGGGAAGTTCCTGAACTGCTTCCACTACCCGGTGGACTCGTGGTACGAGGCGCCGATGATTGACTTCTTCGTGGACGGTGCCGCGATGCGGCGGCAGGCCACCCTGAAGAACACGTCGTGGGAGCCGTACGCCCACGCGATGGACAAGGTGTGCTTCGAGGAGGGGTTTCACGTCAAGCACGGCGAGGACGTCCTCCGCGAACTCATGACGTCCTCGAAAGCCAACCAGGAGCGCACCCAGGAAGCCTTCGAGGAGTGGTGGCCGCGCATCCTCCAGTTCTTCGGGCCGACGAACGACGAGTCCCACCACGACGAGTTCGCCCAGCAGGTCGGGTTGAAGACCGTCTCGAACGACGGACTCCGGAACTCATTTTTGAACATGTACGTCCCGAAGGCGGAGAAGTACGGCCTCGAGATTCCGGAGTACCCGCGCATCTTCGAGCGCGACGACGGCACGATGGCCGTCCGCGAGGACGACCTGGACTGGGAGGAGTTCTGGACGATTGCGAAAAACGACTACGAGGGCAGCCACGAGCAAATCGGCTCCCGCCGCCGGCGCCAGGAGGCCGTCGAGTGGGTGCGCGAGTCGATGACTGACTGGGAGACTGCTGGGGCCGATAGCCCGCAGGCGGCGGACTGACCATGATTTGGGAAGTGTTCAGGCAGGAGGAACCCGGCGACCGGCACACGCACTGCGGGAACGTGCACGCGCCAGACCGCGAGATGGCGAAACTGTTCGCGCAGGTGCAGCACGGCCGCCGCATGCAGACGAACTCGCTGTGGGTCGCGCCGAGCGAGGAAATCGGCGAAGTTGACGCCGAGGACGCCGAGTTCGGCGGGACGACGGACAAGTCCTACCGGTGGGCGATAACGTACAACGAAATCGACGCGAGTTTCGCCGAGGAAGTCGCCGAGAGCGAGGCCGAACAGGAGGAAGCCGCGCAGAAACGGGGTGACGTCTGATGACGCACGCGTCCCCCGAGCGCCCGCTGTCGCCGGAGGAAGCACAGTTACTGCGGCTCGCGGACGACGAGTACGTGCTCGCCGAGCGGTACACGGAGTGGCAGATTTACGCGCCGACGCCGGAGTCCGACCTCGCGCTCGCGAACGTCGCGCAGGACGAGTTCGGGCACGCCCGCCTCTGGTACGACGTCCTCCAGGACGAGTTCGGCTACGAGGAAGCCGACCTGCTGTGGGAGCGGCCGCCGGACGCGTTCCTGCACAGCCCCCTGGTCGAACTGGCGACGCCGGAGGGCGACTGGGCGGACACCGTCGTCAGGGGCTATCTCTACGACGCCGCCGAGCGCCTGCGTCTCGACGCGCTCGCGGCGTCCTCCTACGACCCCATCGCCGACCGCGTGCGGAAAGTCCAGGGCGAGGAGGAGTACCACCGCGAGCACGCGCAGTCCTGGCTCGACCGGTTGAGCGCGAGCGCGGACGCCCACAGTCGCGTACAGGACGCCATCGACAGGTTGTTCCCGTACGCGCTCACGCTGTTCGCACCCACCCGCTTCGAGGACGCAATCGTCGACGAGGGCGTGCGGACGCGCCCGCCCTCGGAACTGCGCGCTGACTGGCTGGACGAGGTCGTGCCGTACCTCGAATCATTGGACTTCGTCGTGCCGGAACCGGACGCCGTCCAGCGGCCGGACGCCGTCGGCCGTGACGGCACGCACACCGCGGACTGGGACGCGCTCTACGAGGAGTTCACGGCGACCTACCACGAACTCGGGTTCGACAGGCCCGCGACCCTGCGGAGTGAGAACGCGTGAGTTCCGACGCCTGTGCGTACACGGACTACGAGGACGGCGAGGTGCCGGAGGGCTACCCGAAGACGGGCGAGGACGCCACGGGCGAGGAAGCCGAAGTCTGGGACGCGCTCGCGGAAGTCGAAGACCCCGAGATGCCGGTGTCCATCGTCGACCTCGGCCTCGTCTACGACGTGACTGTCGAGGACGGCCACGCGCACGTGGAGATGACGCTGACGTACACTGGGTGTCCGGCGAAGGATATGCTCCAGAACGATGTCCGGTGCGCGGCGCTCACTGCCACGGGTGTCGAGGACGCAGACGTGACTGTCCGGTACTCGCCGCCGTGGTCGGTGGCGATGGTGACCGAACAGGGACGCGAGCAACTCCGCGAGTTCGGCCTGAGCGTATGACCGACCGCGACCCGTCGACCACGACGACGCCGGACGCGCCCGCGGAGTGCCCGTACTGCGGGTCGACGGACACGGAGCGCGACCACCCGAAGGGGCCGGGCCTCTGCCGGTCGATGCACTACTGCCGGGACTGCGAGCAACCGTTCGAGCGGTTCGGCTGACGTACGGGCGGTGGGCTGACGTACGAGCGGTTCGGCTGACGTACGGGCGGTGGGCTGACGCACGAGCGGTTCGGCTGATGTACGGGCGGTGGGCTGACGCACGAGCGGTTCGACTGACGTGCGAGCGGTCCGACTAACGTACGGACGTCCCAGCTGACGGCGGCACCAAACTCCTGAAGGGGGCGGCGTGTCCGAGACCGCTCTCGGTTTATAAATGCATTACTGCGAAGGGCGAGTCTATACTAGGCCCTGGCATCGACGTACTGTCGTTCACCGGCCGGCCGACGGCCCTCGGTGGACGTGCCTCTGACACCTCGCGGGAGGATTCCTCCCGCATTCCTGACAACCATACGATATATCAGTCTGGGGAATGTGCTCGATAGTGTGGGCGTTATCGCCGAGTTCACGTTCGAGCACCCAGACCTGCCGCTGATGTCGACCCTCGAAGAGACCGGGGTACGGGTCGACGTCGAGCAGGCGGTCGCCGAAGACCCACAGCGGCCGGTGTTGTTCCTGTGGGTGTCCGGCGGGGACCTCGACTACTTCGAGGCCGTCGCAAGCAGGGACGAGACCGTCGGCGACCTGACGCTCGTGGAGGACGCCGACGACCGCCGCCTCTACCGCGTCCAGGTCAGCGAGGACACCGAGAAACCGCTGTACCCGCTTGACGAACGCATGGAGGCGTCCCGCCTCGCGGTGAGTTCGTCCGCCGACGGCGTCGACGCGCGCCTCCGGTTCCCCGACCGCGAGAGCCTCTCGGAGTTCCAGCCACTCCTCGAGGAGCGCGGCGTCGACGTCACGCTCCGCGGCGTGTACAGCCAGAACGACCCCGTGCTCAGCGACGAGTACGGCCTCTCCTCGAAACAGCGACAGGCCCTCCTGACCGCGGTGGAAGTCGGCTACTACGACGTCCCCAGAGAGGCGTCGCTGTCGGACGTCGCGGACGAACTCGGCGTGTCCACGCAGGCCGCCAGCGAACGCCTCCGCAGGGGCATCGCCTCGTTCGTCCGGAACGCCGTCGATTGAGGCGGCGGCGACGGGGACGCCGCGACCGACGACCGCGAGACCTTTGTACGGCAGACACCCACCGAGTGGTATGCGCGCCGAGAACTCGTTCATCCCCGCTCCCGGCGTCGGCGAACGCACGGAGCGACGCCTCTGGGAGCACGGCGTCACGCACTGGGACGACTTCGACGCGAGCGCGCCCGGCGTCGGCGAGAAGACGGCCGAGAACGTCTACTCGTTCATCGACGACGCGCGCGCCGCGCTCGACGCCGGCGACACCCAGTTCTTCGCCGACGCCTTCCCGAACAACGCGCTCTGGCGGCTCTACGAGAACGTCAGCGGCGACGTCGCGTTCTTCGACATCGAGACCACGGGCCTGGACAAGCGCGGCAGCGACGTGACGACGGTGAGCGTCCACCACGGCGGGTCGACGGAGACGCTCGTGCGCGGCGACGACCTCACGAGCGACAACCTCGCCGACCTCCTGGACGCCTCGCTCGTCGTGTCGTTTAACGGCAAGCGCTTCGACCAGCCGTTCCTCGAGCACAACTACGACGTCGCCGTCGACGCGCCCCACCTCGACCTCATGTACCTCTGCCGGCGCCTCGACCTCACGGGCGGCCTGAAGCAGGTCGAGCGCGACCTCGGCATCGACCGCGGCGGCATGGACGTCGACGGCCGCGAGGCCGTGCGACTCTGGCACCGCTACGAGGACGGCGACGAGGCCGCCCTCGACCGCCTCGTGGAGTACAACCGCTACGACGCCCAGAACCTCCAGACGCTCCTCGACACCGTCGCCGGCCGCCTCCACGACGAAGTGTTCGAACCGCACTGCTGACGCCGCACTCGATTTTCTCGTCGCCGCTCGGGGAGTGCCGACAGTCCGGCGACCACCACGATTTATTACCTAGTGTTACCACTGAGTTATTATGCCGACACAACTCCATCACGCCCGCGACGGCACCGTGACCGACGCGATGGAACGGGTCGCCGAACGCGAGGGACGCGACCCCGAGTTCGTCCGCCAGCAGGTCGCCGACGGCCAGGCCGTCATCCCAGCGAACCACGCGCACGACGCCCTCGACCCGATGGTCATCGGGCGCGAGTTCGCCACCAAGGTCAACGCCAACATCGGGAACAGCGAGACCACGAGCGGCCGCGAGGAAGAACTCCGGAAACTCCACACGGCCGTCCACTACGGCGCCGACACCGTCATGGACCTCTCGACGGGCGACGACCTCGACGACATCCGCGAGATGCAGGTCGAACACTCCCCAGTCCCCGTCGGCACCGTCCCCATCTACGAGGCCGTGACGCGCGTCGACGACGTCCCGGACATCACGGCCGACCTCCTCCTGGACGTCATCGAGAAGCAGGCCGAACAGGGCGTCGACTACATGACAATTCACGCCGGCGTCCTCGCCGAACACCTCCCGCTCACTGACGGCCGAACCACCGGCATCGTCTCCAGGGGCGGGTCGATTCTCGCGCAGTGGATGGAGGAGAACGGCGCCCAGAACCCCCTGTACACGCACTTCGAGGAAATCTGTGAGATTTTCCGCGAGCACGACGTGACGTTCTCCCTCGGCGACGGCCTCCGCCCCGGGTCGCTGGCGGACGCCGGCGACGACGCCCAGTATGCGGAACTCGACACGCTCGGCGAACTCACGCGCACCGCCTGGAACCACGGCGTCCAGGTGATGGTCGAAGGCCCCGGCCACGTCCCGATGGACGAGATTCGCGAGAACGTCGAACGCCAGCAGGAGGTCTGCGACGGCGCGCCGTTCTACGTCCTCGGCCCACTGGTCACGGACGTCGCGCCGGGCTACGACCACATCACGAGCGCCATCGGCGCGACGGAAGCCGCCAGGGCCGGCGCCGCGATGCTGTGCTACGTCACGCCCAAGGAGCATCTCGGCCTCCCGGACGCAGAGGACGTCCGCGACGGCATGGCCGCCTACCGCATTGCCGCACACGCAGGCGATGTCGCCGCCGGCCTGCCTGGTGCCCGCGACAGGGACGACGCGCTCTCGGAAGCGCGCTACGAGTTCGACTGGCAGCGCCAGTTCGACCTCGCGCTCGACCCAGACCGCGCGCAGGCCTACCACGACCAGACGCTCCCCGGCGACAACTACAAGGACGCGCGCTTCTGCTCGATGTGCGGCGTCGAGTTCTGCTCGATGCGCATCGACCAG
>JBDGQF010000290.1:0-6603 GCA_042219255.1 Halobacterium sp.
ACCCACGCGATGGAGCCGCCGCCGGAGCCGACGGTGTGGATGTCAATCATCGGGACGCCGACGGCGTAATCGCCGACCGTGACGTCCGTCGACACCAGGGGGTCGCCGCCCTGCACGAGCGACACGTCACAGGACGTGCCGCCCATGTCCATCGTGATGATGTCGTCGACGCCGCACTGCTGGGCGACGTACGTCGCGCCCTGCACGCCGCCCGCCGGCCCCGAGAGGAGCGTGTTGACGGGGCGGCCGCGCGCGGCGTCCGCGGTGATGAGGCCGCCGTTGGACTGCATGATTTTGAGTTCCGCGCCGACGCCGCGGTCGCGGACTTCCGACTCGAGGTTGCCGATGTAGGCGTCCATCACGGGCTTGAGCGCCGCGTTCAGCGCGGTGGTGAGCGTGCGCTCGTACTCGCGAATCTCGGGCAGGACGTCGCTGGACAGCGAGTAGGAGACGTCCAGGCCCTCCTCGCGGAGGAGGTCGGCGACGCGCTGCTCGTGGTCGCCGTTCTCGAACGCGAACAACAGCGAGACGGCGACGCTGTCGACGCCGCTCGCCGCGAGGTCGCCCGCGAGCGCGCGGACGCCGTCCTCGTTGAGGTCGCGAAGGACGTTTCCGCGCTCGTCGAGGCGCTCGCGCACCTCGAAGCGGCGGTCGCGGGGCACGATTGGCTCGGGTTTCTCCGCGTCGAAGTCGTAGATGTCGGGGCGGTCCTGGCGCGCGATTTCGAGTACGTCCCGGAACCCCTCCGTGGTGACGAGGGCGGTGTCCGCCCACGTGCCTTCGAGGACGGCGTTCGTCGCGACGGTGGTGCCGTGGCTGAGGAAGTCCACGTCGCCGAACGCGAACCCGGTCTCGTCGCGGCTCTTCCGGAGGCCGTTCACGACGCCGTCTTCGGGCGCGCTCGGCGTCGACGGCGTCTTCGTCACGTGGACGTCGCCGTCGCGGACGGTGACGATGTCCGTGAACGTGCCGCCGATGTCGACGCCGATGCGCACGTCCTCGGCCGTCACTGGCGGTCACTCCGTCGGTGCTGGTCTTGGGAAGCGTCTACTGGGTCGTATCGGACTTGGGACATGAGTGGGTGGAGGGGCGCTTAGACGAGTTCGCTGGCCGGAATCGTCTCCTGGTCGCGGAACTCGCCGTCGACGACCTCGACGATGACCATGTCGCTGGCGACGTCGCCGTTCTGGTCGTAGTCGACGCTGCCGCTCGGCCCGGAGTAGTTCACGTCCGAGCCGTCGTCGATGAGGTCGACGCCGTCACCGAACTCGGCGTAGCCGACGTCCTCGCCCGGCGGGTTCGACGCCGTCCGCATCTCGCCTTTCACCTCGCTGGAGTCGACGGAGCCGGCGGTGTGCGCGGCGAGCGCCCACGACACGAGCGCGTCGTAGGAGTTCCACGAGTACGGCGAGAACAGCTGGGAGTCCGGGTTCGCTTCCTCGTAATCGCTGACGAACGCTTCCGTGTCGCCGCCGCTCGGCGGTTTCGTGCGCACGCCGTACATGCCGTTCATGACTTCCGCGCCGACGTTGTCGATGACTTCCCGGGAGAGCAGGCTCGTGTGCAACACCCAGTTGCCGCCGTAGCCGCCCTCGTACCACTGCGAGAGGATGGTCGTCCCGCTCTCGGGGTAGCCCGCGAGCGCGACGTAGTCCGGGTCGTCCGCGAACAGTTTGTCAAGCGCCTGCTGGTACGAGGACGCGCCGGACTCGTAGCCGACTTTCGCCGTGACCTCGCCGTCGAACGACGACTCGAAGACGTCCGCGAGCGCGGAGCCGAAGTCGTTGTTGACGTAGAGGACGGCGGCGGTGTCGGCGTCGTTGTTCTGCGCGATGCGGGACATCACTTTCGCGACGAACCGGTCGTTGGTGCGCGTCCGCCAGACGTAGTCGTCGTCGTCGAGCGTGCTGATGACTGGCGACGAGGACGCCGGCGTGACGTGCAGAATCTCGTTGGGGATGGTGACGGACTCCGCGATGCTGATGGTGACGCCGGAGGAGACGGCGCCGAACAGCGCGTCCACGCCCGTCGTGTCCACGAGTTTGTTCGCGGCGTTGACGCCCTGCGTGGACGTGGTGTTGGTGTCCTCGAAGTGGAGTTTGACGTCCATGCCGTTCGGGCCGCCCGCGGCGTTGATGTCCTCCTGGGCCATCTCGAAGCCGTTCTGCATCGGCCCACCGAAGTCGTTCAGGTCGCCGCTGAACGGGATGGCGACGCCGACGTCGACGGTGCCGCCGCCGCCCCCGCCGCCGCCCTGGAGGTCTTCGAGACAGCCCGCGGTGCCTGCGACGCCGAGCGCGCCGGCCGCGCGCAGGAACCGACGCCGTTTCAACCGTTCACCGAACGAGTCGTTTTGTGACATAGTGTACCACATACCATAGAGGTATATATTCGTAGTTGTGAGCGGTGTGCACTAACTGTGCGCACCTTGTGAGCGAGTACGAGACTGTATGCACTACTCGTCCGGTCGCTGGCGAGAACTCGCGGCGCCGCCCTCACTCCTGGACTGTCAACAGGACTTTCGCGACGCCCTCCTCGAACTCCACGTCGAACGGCAGGTGCGCGACGCTGCGCTCGATGAACCGCGTCATGAACCACCGGATGTCCGCCGACGGGAACACGATGTGGTACGTGTTCTCCGTCGTCCGCCGCACCGTCAGGAACCCGCACAGCGAGAGCCACTCCAGGACGTCCTCCAGCGTGTCGAAGCGGTCGCGGTACTCTTCGGCGTGATAGTCCGACACCTGGTCGGTGTCCTCGATGAACGCCGCCTTCGGTTCGCCGTCCTCCTGGACGTGCTCCAGGAAGCAGTGCAGGAAGTCGATGTCCAGGAGGACGTGCTCGCCGCCCGCCAGCATCTTGTAGTACTCCTCTAAGGTCTCGGAACTGTCCGTGCTCGCGGCCTCGTAGTTCGCCGCGTAGAACGTCAACGCGCGCCGCACGAGTTCGCTCTGCGAGCGGTCGGTCTTCCCCGCCAGGTCGTCCAGCGCCGCCCGCGACTCATCGTCCAGGGACACCGTCAGTCTGTCCGAACTCATTGGAACGTGATAGCATACCGATGGGGTAAAAGCCGTCGCCTCCCGCGACTGCCCGCGCGCGGCCCGCCGAACGGCCTCGTCCCGCGAACGAGTGGGTTTTTAATCGCCAGTCGCTTATCACGTCGCAATGACCCGCATCCTCGTGGTCGACAACCACGGCCAGTTCACGCACCTGGAGCACAGACTGCTCCGGGACCTCGACGGCGTGGAGACCGAGATGGTCGACAACACCACGCCCCCCGAGGACATCGACGCCGACGGCCTCGTGCTCTCCGGCGGCCCCGACATGGACGACATCGGCCACTGTCCCGACTACCTCGACCTGGACGTCCCAGTGTTCGGCGTCTGCCTCGGCATGCAACTCATCGCCGACGAACTCGGCGGGCGCGTCGAGTCCGGCGACTACGGCGGGTACGCCGACGTCGACGTCGACATCATCGACGACTACGACCCTCTGGTCGGGTCGCTCGCACCCCAGACGCGCGTCTGGGCGAGTCACGCCGACGAAGTCGTCGAACTCCCCGACGGCTTCACGCGCACCGCCGAGAGCGACATCTGCAGCGTCGAAGCGATGTCGGACACCGACCGCGACCTCTACGGCGTCCAGTGGCACCCAGAGGTCGCCCACACCGAGGAAGGCGAAGCCGTCTTCCAGAACTTCGTCCGGGTCTGCGAGTAGGCCATGACGGAGACGCAGGGCGAACTGGCGAGCCTCTCGAAGTACATCTTCCGGGCGCCGCGCTGGTACACCAGCGTCTCCCTCTCACTGCTGCTCGCCGCGCTCGCGGGCATCGCGGCGTTCGACAGCCAGTACGTCCTCGAGGACGCCTGGCAGGGCGTGTTCTTCATCGGCATCCCCACCGTCGCCGCCAGCCTCGCGACCACGCCCGTCGACCGCTACTTCGGCGGCCAACTCACGTACAACCGGTCGTCGCTGCTCGCGTTCGCGTGCGAAGTCGTCGTCGTCGTCGTGCTCGTCGTCGCCGGCGTCGTCGCGACGCTGTCGGCCGCGCTCGGCCAGAACTTCGTCTTCGACGCGCTCATCGCCGCGCTCGGCCTCGTGTTCGCCGTCCGGTTCCTCGTCGTGCTCGCGGTCTCCCGGAGTTCCCCGCTCGTCGCCGCCGTCCCCGCCAGCATCCAGACCGCGACCGCGGGCGTCCTCCTGTTCGTCTACAGCGGCACCATGAACCTCCTCGCCAGCGGCGGCCGCGTCCTCAACGCCTACCTCTCCCGGCCCGCCGAAGCACCGCCCGAAATCCAGTACGCGTTCACGCCCGAGGACTTCGTCCTGCTCGCGCTCCTCACCGCGCTCTACGGCGTCGCCGCCTACGGGTTCGTCGCCGTCATCGACCGCCCGTGGAAGCGCAGCCTCGACGTCAGCGTCCTCGACTTCATCCGCGGGTTCATCGGCCACATCGCCGAAGGCAGCCGCGAACTCGAGGACTTCTTCGAACAAATCGGCGAAGAAGCCGTCGTCCCCGTCACCGTCCTCGCGTTCCGCCGGCCGCGCGACCAGACCGAGAAAGCCCGGTTCGTCCTCCCCATGATTCACCCCGGCCCCATGGGTGAAATCGGCGGCGGCAACCTCCCGCAGCGCGTCGCCGAGTCCGCCACCGGCATGGCGTTCCCGCCGCACGCCACCGCCGGCCACGACTTCAACCTCGTCACCGAGCGCGAAGTCGAGACGCTCATCGACGCCGCCGAACGCGCGTTCGAGGACATCGAGTACGCCGACGACGCCACGACCGCCGTCCGCGTCCAGGAAGGCGACGCGAAACTCCTCGGCCAGGCGTTCGGCGACGACGCCCTCCTCGTCTCCACGTTCGCGCCCGAGTTCGCCGACGACGTCGAGTACGCCGTCGGCCTCGCCGCCACCGCGGAAGCGCGCGTCGAAGGCATCGACGACGTCCTGCTCGCGGACGCCCACAACTGCAACAACGGCCTCGAAGGCGACGACCTCGGCCACGTCTACCCAGGGAGCAAGCGCTCGTTCGAGATGATTCAGGGCGCCGGCGAGGCAGCGCGCCGCCTCTCCGACGCCGACCACGAACCCCTCCAGCTCGGCGTCGCCTGGGACCGCACGACGTGGCGGCCCGAGGACGGCATCGGCCCGCTCGGCGTGCGCGTCGCCGTCCTCGAGACCGGCGACGACCGCACCGCGTACGTGCTCGTCGACGGCAACAACATGGAACCCGGGCTCCGCGAGGAGATTCTGGACGCCGTCGACGGCGTCGACCACGCGGAAGTCATGACCACGGACACCCACATCGTCAACACCGTCGAGTCCACGAACCAGGTCGGCGGCGCCATCGACTGGGACGAACTCTGCGACCTCGTCAGCGACCTCGCCGACGAAGCGACCGACGACCTCGAACCCGTCGAAGCCGGCATGGCCAGCGAGCGCGCGGAAGTCACCGTCTTCGGGAACGACCGCACCGAGACGCTCGCCAGCCACGCCAACGCCGTCATCGCCATGGGCGGCGCCGTCGCTGTCCTCGCCGTCCTCGCCACCGTCGCCATCAGCGTCCTCGTCTTCTTCCTCACGTAGCCCGGACTGACGGCCGTACTCTCGCCTGCCGAAAAGAGCCGCCGCTACGGGGCGTAGCGAACGGGAGAGAAGTTCAGTCCTCGTCCGCGAACAGGTCGTCGACCGCGGCGCGCGCCGCCAGCGCCGCGTCCTCCGCGACCTGCTCGACGTCCTCGTCGGCGTCCGGCGCGCGCACGTAGACGTCCACGTCCAGCGTGCCGTCCTCGAACGTCACCGTGATGTCGAGGTCGTCGACCTCGCCCGTCGCCAGCCGAGAGAACACCATCCCCTCGGCGGCCTCGGACGCGGCCTCGACGACCTCCTCGTCCGTCGGTTCGTCCGCGTCACTACCCATGAATTACGCGCTCGGGCCGCCCATCGGGCCGCCACCGCCCGCGCCGCCGAGCATGCTCTGGAGCTCTTCCTGGAGCTCCTCGAACTGCTCCTGCACGCGCTCTTCCTGCTTCTGGAGCGTGTCCACGCGCACGTCGAGATTGTCGACCTTCTCTTCGAGGTCGTCGTAGGCCTCGTCGTAGTCGGTCTCCACGAGGAGTTCGCCGACCTCGCGGTACATCGTCGTGTCCTCGTCGATGTCCTCGAGGGCGTCCAGCGCCGTCTCGGCTTCCGTGAGCTGCGTCTCGGCCTGCTGCTTCTGGGCCGCGACGGTCTGGGCCTTCTCCTGAAGGTCCTGGAGCTGTTCGAGTTTCTCCTGCGCTTCCGGCGGCAGATTACCCTGCATACCCGAATGGAGACGCGCCCGACAGAAAAACCCCCGTATTACGTGCCGGACAGCACGCCGACCCCGGAATCGCCGCAGACGCCCGCTAGCACTGCTCTCCGCCGAGCACTCGATGGCAACGAGCCTCGCCATGCTCGGCCACACGGCTCGCGGCTCGCTGCGCTCACCGCTCGCTCCGGTGGCGGCGCGCGGAGCGCGCCGCCCGACTCACGGCTCCCGCCGGTCGCCGCTCGTTCAAACTGTGGCCTCACTCCGTTCGGCCACACGGCTCGCGCATCGCTACGCTCCGCGCTCGCTCC
>JBDGQF010000329.1:0-6575 GCA_042219255.1 Halobacterium sp.
CCTGGGAACCGTCAGCAGTGACCGACACTGTTATTATCGGGTATGGGCTTTCCTCACACAGCACAGTCACGCATGCATTATCTGGAAGCATTCGAGCGGACCGTCCGCGTCCACGGCGACGACACCGCCATCGTCACTGACGACGGCCGGTCGTTCACGTACAGCGAGTTCGACCGCCGGAGCACCGAACTCTCGAACGCCGTCGCCGACCGCGTCGGTGACGCCCCCGTTGCCGTCCTCGCATTGAACGGCGTGCCGGCCGTCGAAGCGATGATTGCCGGCCACAAGCGCGGCACGCCGACCGTCCAGTTGCCGTTCCGCGGGAAGCCGGACGAACTCGCGGCGATGGTGGAGACGGCGGGCGCCGACGCCGTCGTGTTCGACGACGCGAACGTCGACACCGCCCTCGACGTCATCGACCGCGCCGACCTCTCGGTCGGCTTCCACGCGGGCGAGGGGACGGTCGACCGCGACGACGTGGTCGACTACGAGGGCGCGCTCGACGCGGCAGACATCGTCCTGCCCGACCACTTGCCGGCGGACGGGAAGACGAACATCTTCTACACGAGCGGCACCACGTCCCAGCCGAAGGCGGTGGAGTTCGACGGCGAACAGATGTGGATTGGCGCCTACCAGGGCGTGATGGAGCACGGCATCGACCAGACGGACTTCGCCGTGGTCACGACGCCGTGGTACCACATGGTCACGTCCGACGCGTGGCTGTACCCGCACTGGCTGGCGGGCGCGACGACGTTCCTCCACAGCGAGTTCGACCCCGTCGAAGTCCTGGAGTACGTCGAGGAGCACGAGGCCACGGGCCTGCTCGCGGTGCCGACACAGCTCTCCCTCCTGAACGACGTCCAGGAGGACGCCGACGACCCCTACGACACGGACTCCCTGGGCTACATCCGGACCGGTGGCTCCGTCGTCACGGAGGAGCTGGTCGAGCGGACGTCCAGCCTGCTCTCCGACCAGTTGTACAACACGTACGGCATGACGGAGGCCGGTCCCGACCTGACGTTCGCGCACCCGTCCGTGCAGGACGACCACCCCGGAACTGTGGGCAAGGAGTCGTTCTCCTGGGAGATTCGCGTCGTGGAGACGGCGCCCATCGACGAACACCCAGACCCGGAGGCGGAAGTCGAACCGGGCGGGCAGGGCGAAATCATCGCGCGCGGCCCGGGCGTCCCGGACGGCTACATCGACAACCCGAAAGCCGAGCGCAAGTCGTTCTTCGGCGAGTGGTTGCGCACGTGCGACGTGGCGCGCGTCGACGAGGACGGCTTCCTGTACGTCACCGACCGCGTGGACAACATGTTCATCAGCGGCGGGGAGAACATCTATCCCGCCGAAGTCGAGCGCGCGGTGGACGGCCACCCGCTCGTCTCGGAGACGATGGTGTTCGGGCAGGACGACGAGGAGTGGGGGAACAAGGTCACCGCCGTCGTCGTCGCGGAGGGCGACGTGGACGCCGAGGAACTGGACGAGTTCTGCCGGCAGCACGACTCGCTGGCGAACTACAAGCGGCCCCGCGAGTACGTCGTGCGCGAGGAGCCGCTGCCGCGGACGGACACCGGCACCGTCGAGCGCGAGACGGTCATCGAGGAGCACTTCGGCTGACCGTCAACGCGCCCGCTTTTCTGGTAGCCCGCGACGGCCTCGCTCTTAGAAGCCGACGGCGAAGATGCCGATTTGGATGGGGAGCAGGACGAGCAGCGTCGCCAGCGAGCAGAGCGCGGCCATGCGGATGAGTTCCCGTGAGTCGACGACGTCGAGGCCGAGGATGGCGACGAGGACGGCGGACTGGTAGGGGAAGAAGTACGTGTTGAGCGCGACGGCTTCGGTCATCGCGACGGGGACAATCGGGAGGCCGGCGGACTGGCTGAACGACACTAGCACGGGCGTGAGGACGCTCGCGACGGCGAGGCCTTCCATGACGAACGTGAGCGCGATGGCGGCGGCGACGAAGAACGCGAGCGCGACGGGCAGCGACCCGCCCTCGGGGAACCCGGAGAGCAGGGCGTTCGCGGCGAGTTCCGTGAACCCGGTCTGCTGGAGGCCGGCGGCGATGGCGAAGATTGCGCCGAGGAAGAACACGATGGAGACGTCCGCGTCGCCGATGGCGTCCGGGCCGACGACGCCGACGTTCGGCGCGAACGCCAGCAGCGTGACGACGAGCGCGCCGTACAGCGGGTGGAGGCCGTGAATGGAGTCGGTCGCCCAGATGGCGACGCCGACGAGCAGGAACGCCATCATCCGCCTGGCTTCCGCGGACGCCTCCACGGAGAGGTCGGCGCCGTTGCTCGCGTCGATTGCGTCCGGGTCGCGCGGCCGGTAGAGATAGTACGCGATGGCGGTGATGGCGGCGGCGCGGCCGACGCCCATCACGGGGCCGAGCCAGACGGCCCACTCCATCCAGCCGATGGCGACGCCGGCGTCCGCCTCGACGAGGCCGGTGATGATGATGTTCGCGAGCGACCCGGTGAGGATGCCGGTGCCGGCGTAGTACGTGACGAACAGCGGCCCGAGGAACAGGCCGACGCGCGGCCGCCGGTAGTCGAAGAGGCGGCCGACTGAGACGAGAATCGGGCCGAGGATGAGCACGCGCACGAGCGAGGACGGCACGAGCACCACGAACCCGAGGCCGGCGGCTGACAGCACGACGAGCAGGTGACGGTACGCGATTTTGGCGTCAGTCGTGGCGTCGTCCGGGAGCGCGCGCAGCGAGACGCGTTCGACGGCGGCGGCGAGGCCGCTCTGTCGCGTCGCTTCGCCGAGGAAAATGCCGAGGACGACCAGCCAGGTCGCCGCGGACTGGAAGCCGGTGAGCGCGAGGTCGGACGTGAACGCCACGCCGATGAGGCCGATGCCGACGAGGCCCGTGAACCACGGCGCGACTGGCGACCCGACCCAGAGGCTGATGCAGAAGACGGTGATTGCGAGCATCGTCGCCATGTCCGCCGCGACCGGCGCGTACGTGAGAATGCCGGCGGCGGCCGCGACGCCGACCGGCAGCGACAGCCACGACGGGTCGACGGCCCAGGGGAGCCTCCCGGTGGTAGTGGGTTCAGGCACGCTGTGACACCGTTGAGTTGGTGGAGGGAAACCGACACTATGTGTCTTCCGGAACCGGGCACACCTCGGCAACGAATTTGGTGCTGTGGCGCACACGGACGACTGATGATAACCGAGATTGCGGACGGCGTCTACGACCTGACGCTCACGGAGTTCAACCGCGCCCGGTACCGCGTGTTCCTCTTCGACGGCGACGTCCCGACGCTGGTCGACGCCGGCCTCGGCGACACGACGGATGTGCTGTTCGAGCGACTGGACGAACTCGGCGTAGACCCACAGCGACTCGTCGTGACGCACGGCGACCCAGACCACGTCGGCGGCCTGCACGACGTCGTGGATCGCTACGGCGTCGAGACGTTGGTGCCGGAGGGCATGAACGTCGACGGCCACGACCCAGACCACGTCTACGGTGACGGCGACGCCGTCGGCCGGTTCACGGCCGTCCACACGCCCGGCCACACCGCGCACCACCACTCGCTCGTCGACGAGGACGCCGGCGTCGCCGTCCTGGGGGACGCCGTGTTCGGGTCGGACGCGCGTGGCCTCCCGGACGGCTACTTCGTGCTGCCGACCGGCTACTTCTCCGGCGACCTCGGGCAAGCGGACGCGTCCCTGTCGGCACTCCTGGAGTTCGACTTCGAGGTCGGCCTCGTCTTCCACGGCGAGAGCGCGACCAGCGGCGCCAGCGAGAAACTCGAGACGTTCGTGAACTTCAAAGGCAAGCCAGAGTAGCCGGCAGTAGTACGCCGCAGTCGCCGTACTCGCGTCCGGTGGTTAGTCGCCCGCGGCGCCCGCGGCGCCGCCCGCGTCCCCCGCTTCCTCGCCGAGGTACGCCTCGATGACGCGCTGGTTGTTCTGAATCTCCTCGGGCGTCCCCGTGGCGATGAGCTGGGCGTTGTCCAGGACGAACACGCGCTCGCTGACGGACATGAGCGCGCGCATCACGTGGTCGATGAGGAAGACGGTCTTCCCGCGGTCGGCGATGTCGCCGATGAGTTCGACGATTTCCTCGGTCTCCTCGGTGTCGAGGCCGCCCGCCACCTCGTCGAACAGGAGGACGTCCGGGTCGGTCGCGAGCGTGCGCGCGATTTCGAGACGCTTGAGCGCGCC
This sequence comes from Halobacterium sp., assembly GCA_042219255.1. Lineage (GTDB taxonomy): Archaea > Halobacteriota > Halobacteria > Halobacteriales > Halobacteriaceae > Halobacterium. Next base: position 4,186 of record JBDGQF010000329.1, read on the forward strand.
GACGCTGAGTTCGTCCGGCGTCGTGTGCGCCATGTGGTCGAGGCCGACGAACTCCAGGACTTCGTGCGCGCGCTCCTCGCGCCCGGTGGCGTTCTCGCTCCCGAACTTCGCGCCGACGGCGGCGTTCTCCAGGAGCGTGAGGTTCTCGAACGGGTGGACAATCTGGTGGGTGCGCACGAGGCCGCGGTGACAGATTTCGTGCGGCGACAGCCCCGTGATGTCCTCGCCGTCCAGAGTCACGCGGCCCTCGTTCGGTTCCATGACGCCGGAGATGAGGCGGAACAGCGTGGACTTCCCGGCGCCGTTCGGCCCGATGAGTCCGACGGTCTCCCCGCGGTCGATGGAGAACGAGACGTCGTCGACGGCGACGATGCCGCCGAACCGTTTCGTGAGATTCTCGCCTTCGAGTACGGCCATCTTGTCAGTCGTTACCTACCCACCCAATTAAATGTAGCCCTCCCGCCGCCGGGCGACCGTCCCAAAACACCCGAGTGGGAGGTCCGCGTTCCCAAACACCCGAGTGGGAGGCCTGTGTCACTCCTGCCAGGATGCTCCACAGTTTCGACGGAACGACGCCGGACGTCGCCGACTCCGCGTACGTCGCGGAAGAAGCGACAGTCATCGGGGACGTGACTATCGGGCCGGAGGCGAGCGTGTGGCCTGGCGCGGTGCTGCGCGGCGACCACGGCGAAATCGTGCTCGGGGAGCGCGCGAACGTCCAGGACAACGCGACGCTCCACGAGGGCACCGTCCTGGAATCGGGTGCGACAGTCGGCCACAACGCCGTCGTGCACGACGCGACGGTGGGCGAGCGCAGCGTCGTCGGTATCGGCGCCGTCGTCCTGGACGGCGCGACCGTCGGCCGGGAGAGCGTCGTCGCCGCGAACAGCACGGTGGCGGACGACGCCGAAATCCCGGACAACGTCCTCGCGATGGGGACGCCCGCCGAACCAGTCCGCGACCTCGAAGACTCGCGGTGGGCGTCCACGGGCGACCGGTACGCCGAACTCGCCAAGCAGTACGCGGCCACCTCGCACGTCGTCGAGGACGGCCCCGTCATGCCGGAGTAAGTGGCTGGGGGTGTCGCTACGCACCACCGCGCGACGGATTGACGGAGGGAAAATCGTTTTGAGGGCATTGAGTGTACAGTGAGACGTGAACTTACAGCGCCTGTTCCGGCCCGACAGTATCGCAGTCGTCGGCGCCTCCGCCACCGAGGGGAAACTCGGCTACGAGGCGATGGCGAACGCCGTCGAGTTCGACGGCGACGTCTACCCCGTCAACCCCTCCGGCGAGGGGAGCGTGTTCGGCGAACCGTTCGTGGACTCCGTCACCGACATCGAGGAGCCGGTCGACCTCGCGCTCCTCGCGGTGCCCGCGCACGTCGTCCCGGACGTCGTCGAGGAGTGCGGCGAGGCGGGCGTCGGCGGCGCGGTCATCTACGCCGGCGGGTTCGCGGAGGCCGGCGACGAGGGCGAGGAACTCCAGGAAGCCGTCGTTGCCGCCGCCGACGAGCACGACGTGGCGCTGCTCGGCCCGAACACGAGCGGGTTCGTCGCGCCCGCGACCAACCTCCTGGCGTCGTTCGCGGGCGGCGTCGAACGCCTGCGGCCCGGCGGCGTGACGGTTCTCGCGCAGAGCGGGGGCGTCGCCCACCAGTTGGCGTTCAGCGCGCACCGCGAGGGCCGCGGCATCGCGACGATGGTCGGCCTCGGGAACCGCGCGAACGTCGGGTTCGAGGAGGCGATTCCGTACTTCGACGCCGACCCGGACACGGACGCCATCGTCCTGCACGTCGAGGGGACGGACGACGGCCGCGCGCTCCTGGAGGCGTGCCGCGAATCCGACACGCCCGTCGTCGCGTACAAGGTCGGGCAGGCGGACGTCGGCGACTTCGCGGAGTCCCACACGGGCGCGCTCACCGGCGACCACGCGCTCTACACGGCTGGCTTCCAGCAGTACGGCGTCCCGACGGTAGAGTCGACGACGGAACTGTTCGACGCGGGCCAGGCGCTCGCGCAGTCCCCAGAACCGGAGGGCGCGAACGTCGGCGTGGTGACGGCGCAGGCCGGCCCCGGCATCATCATCGCCGACCGCCTCCAGCGCGGCGGCGCGACGCTGCCGGAACTCGCAGCGGACACCCAGGAGCGCGTCGGCGACATCCTCCCGGGCATCACATACGCGGAAAATCCAGTGGATACCGGCCGGCCGATGCCGGCGTTCGGCGATGTCGTTGAAGCAGTCGCGGAGGACGAGAACGTGGACGTCGTGCTCGTGTACGAACTGTTCGAGGAGGCGCTGGGCTTCCCGCAGGAGACGCTGGACGGCCTCGCAGAGCGCGTAGACAAGCCCGTGCTGTTCGCGACCGAGGGGCCGAAGGAGTCGATGGC
>JBDGQF010000247.1:0-6503 GCA_042219255.1 Halobacterium sp.
CGCGCGCGAACAGTTCGCTCGCGCTCCGGCGGCCGGGCGCGGTGACGAGGACGTCCAGTCCGTCGCGCGTGAGGCACGCGGCGGCGAGGCCCGCGGCGCTCGATTTGCCGCGGCCACGGTCGGCTTCCGCGACGACGGCGGCGGGCGGGTCGCGCAGCGACTCGAACGCGCGCAGGGCGTCCACCTGGTCGCCAGTCAGGCACGCGTCGTAGGCGGCGTCCGGGAACGCCGCGTCCGCCGGCGGCGCGGGGAGCGACTGCGCGAGGCGCGGCGCGGGGTCTGTCAGGCCGTCGCGGCGGAGTGCGTCGGCGTCGACGTCGTAGATTGCGATGCCGCGGTGTTCGCGGAGCGTCTGCACGAGGCGGCGCCGGAAGTGGCCGGTGACGTCGCCGACGTCGAACGGCGGCACCGCCAGGCCCTCGTCGAAGCGGTCGGTCGTCGTCGGCCAGTCGTCCAGGTCGGGCGCAAGCACGAACAGGAGGCCGCCTCCGTCCACCGCACCGACGACGCGCCCGAGCGCGTTCGGCCGGCAGTCGCCGTGCGCGTCGAACACCACGGCGTCCCGCGTCGTCCCGAGCAGGCTGTCGGCGTGCTCCGGGGCGAGGTGTTCGCAGGCGAGCGCGTCCCGCGTCGAGACGAGCGTCGTGCCCGTGAGCGGAATCGGGAGCGCGTCGAGCGTCCGGTCGGCGGCGTCGAGACAGGCGTCCCGGTCGCCGGTCAACACGAGGACGCGCCGCTCGTTCGCCGCCTGCGCCTCGTCGAGCAACGCCCGCGCCGCCTGCAAGTCCATCGGACGGTGTTTCGGCGACCCGCGGGAAGGGCGTTTCGTCCGCCCGCCGGCCGCCGTCCCTTCGGCCAGGCGACCGCTGGCAGGCCTGCGCCGGTGTCGCACGACGACACGCATTGAAAGCGCTTTTAACTGAGGGCCCCCCAGGTATACGATACAGCCTGCGGGGGTCGATGATGCTCCTAGCCGTCAGGGATTCCACACCGGCAGGGGAGCGCAAGCCCGCCAGCAGGAATAGGTGAACAACACATGCCAGTTTACGTAGACTACGACGTTCCAGCAGACCTCCAGGAGCGGGCCCTCGAAGCGCTCGAAGTGGCTCGTGACACGGGTACAGTCAAGAAAGGTACGAACGAGACGACCAAGGCCGTCGAGCGCGGCAACGCCTCGCTGGTCTTCGTCGCGGAGGACGTCTCCCCCGAGGAGATTGTGATGCACCTCCCCGAACTCGCCGACGAGAAAGGCATCCAGGTCGTGTTCGTCGAGACGCAGGACGAACTCGGGAACGCCGCCGGCCTCGAAGTCGGGAGCGCCGCCGCCGCCGTCGTGGACGCCGGCGACGCCGAAGACGACGTCGAGGACATCTCGACCAAAATCGAGGACCTCCAGTAACCACCCATGAGTGCTGAGGAAACCGAAGAAGAGGGCTCCACGCCCGCCGAAGTCATCGAGGTCGTCGGCAAGACCGGGATGCACGGCGAGGCGATGCAGGTGAAGTGCCGCATCAAGGAGGGCTCCAACCAGGGACGCATCATCACGCGAAACGTCCTCGGACCCGTCCGCGTGGGCGACGTGCTCCAGCTGAAGGAGACGGCCCGCGAGGCGGACTCCATCGGTGGTCAGTAATGGTCCAGACACGCACCTGTGACTACTGTGGCGACGACATCGAACCCGGGACGGGGACGATGTTCGTCCACAACGACGGCAGCACCGTGCACTTCTGTTCGGCGAAGTGCGAGAAGAACGCCGACCTCGGCCGCGAACCGCGCGACGTGGAGTGGACCGAGGAAGAGGAAGTCGAGGGAGGCGAGTAGATGAGCCACCACGACGAGCGCACGTTCGTGATGGTGAAGCCGGACGGCGTCCAGCGCGGCCTCATCGGCGACGTCGTCTCCCGCCTCGAGGACAAGGGCCTGAAGATGGTCGGCGGGAAGTTCATGCAGATTAGCGAGGAGCTCGCGCACGAGCACTACGCAGAACACGAGGACAAGCCGTTCTTCGAGGGCCTCGTGGAGTTCATCACGTCCGGCCCCGTGTTCGCGATGGTCTGGGAGGGCGCGGACGCCACTCGCCAGGTCCGCCGCATGATGGGCGCGACCGACCCGCAGGAGGCCGCTCCCGGCACGATTCGCGGCGACTACGGGAACGACCTCGGGCAGAACATCATCCACGGCAGCGACCACGAGGACGAGGGCGCGAACGAGCGCGAAATCGCGCTGTTCTTCGACGAGGACGAACTCGTCGACTGGGAACTCGACACCGCGACGTGGGTGTACGAGGACGCCGGCGACCACTAGCGGTCGCAGCCAGGGTTCGACGCGGCTTTTTTGACGGGCGCGACGCCAGTACCGCCTAGTCATGCAGTTCAGCGTCGTGCAGGGCGACGTCGCCGCGCAGTCCGCGGACGCGCTCGTGAACGCCGCGGGCACCAGCCTCCAGATGGGGTCTGGGGTGGCGGGCGCGCTCCGGCGCGCCGCCGGCCCGGAACTCAACGAGGGAGCCGTCTCGGAGGGGCCAATCGACCTCGGTGAGGTCGCGGTCACGGACGCCTACGACCTGGACGCCGAGTACGTGATTCACGCGGCGGCGATGCCCCACTATGGCGACGGGAAAGCCACAACCGAGAGCATCAGGTCGGCCGCACGCAACGCGCTGGAAGCAGCCGACGAGCGCGGCTGTGAGTCCCTCGTGATGCCGGCGCTCGGGTGTGGCGTCGCGGGCTTCGACCTCGCTGAGGGCGCGCGCATCATCTGCGAGGAGCTACGGGACTTCGACCCCGACCACCTCGACGACGTCCGGTTCGTCGCGTACAGCGACGACGAGTACGAGACCGTCCGGCGCGCCGCCGACGCCGTCCGGTCGTAGCACTCAGTCGGTGTCGCCGCTGCCGCCGCGGTAGTGGTAGACGGCGGCGCCGCCCAGCACCGCGAGAACGCCGAGCGCGAGGCTCTCGGGGCGGACGTTCGCGAGCAGCGCGAGCGTGCTGAGCGCGCCAATTGCTGGGAGCCACGGCACGAACGGCACCTCGAAGCGGCGTTCGACGTCCGGGCGTTTGCGCCGCGAGTAGACCACGGCGACGTTCACGCCGACGAGGCCGGCGAGCAGCATGAAGTCCGCGAAGTGCGCGAGCGCCTCGACGCCGAGCGCGCCCGCGCCGACGAACGGTACGAGGCCCGGGAGCGGCGACGCGGCCGTGAACGCGACGCCGAACAGGACAAAGAACGCGGCGCCGAACAAGCCGGAGAGGACGACGGCGCGGTGCGGCGTGCCGAACCGGTGGTGGCGGGTCGCGAGGCGTTCCGGCAGTTGTTCGCGGCGCGCCATCGCCTGCTTGACGCGCGACCCGGCCATGACGGTGGCGTTCGTCGCGGACACCATCGAGAACAGCGCGCCGGCGACGACGACGTAGAAGCCGACGCGCCCGAGGAAGTACCACGCGGCCTGCCCCATCGCGAGTTCGCCGTGCGCCGCGAGGAACGACCGCACGTTCTCGGCGGCCGCCAGTCCCGTGTTCTCGACGAGGAACTGCACGAACTCGGGGTCGTTGACCGCGAGCACGACGGAGAGCACGACGAGGACGTACAGCGCGGTGACGATACCGATGCTGAGGAAGATTGCGCGCGGGACGGTGCGCTCGGGGCGGCGTATCTCGCCGGCGTTGGTGGCGATTGCCTCGAACCCGAAGAACGTGATGAACACGAGCGCCGCCGTCGAGAGCGTCTCCCGGAACGCGGTGGCGTGCTGGCTGACGGAGGCGGCGACGACGTCGGTCTGCCACGCGCGCAGGCCGCCGTAGAGGAACACGAGGATGAGCGCGACCTTCAGGACGGTGACGACAATCTGGAAGACGCCCGTCTCCTTCGTGCCGAGGACGTTCAACGCGACGATGCCAGCGAACACGACGGCGCCCACTCCCCACCCGGGAATCCACGCGGGCACGCCGAAGATTGCGTACAGGAACCGCTCGGTCCAGTGCGAGAAACTCAGCATGTAGAACGCGGCGCTCGCCGGATAGCCGAGGCTCATCGCCCAGCCGACGAGGTACGTCCACTCGCCCTCGAGGGCGTGGTAGACGTAGATGTACGCGCCGCCGTTCTCGGGGTAGACGGTCGCGAACTCGGCGTACGCGAGCGCGGTGATTGACGCGACGAGCGCCGCGAGCACGAAGGAGGCGACGGCGACGGCGCCGACGTTCGCGACGGCGAGACCGGACAGCACGAACACGCCCGCGGCAATCATCGTGCCGACGCCGATGGCGGTGGCGGCGAGCAGGCCGAGTTCGCCCGTCCGGTCGGCGTGGTCGGAACTCATCGGCGGGAGCGGCTTGCGCTACGGTTTGTCGCGTCGTCGCCCGTCGTCGCTCCCACGGCAGTCACCCCCTGAAGAGCGCGCGGACGTCGTCGACGGTGCCGCGTTCGACGGCGACGACGTACCGGTTCCCCGGCCGGAGTTCGAGGTCGGGCGCGGCGAGTTTGCCGGCCGTGGAGTCGCCGACGACGCGACACCCCTCTGGCAGGCCGACGTCTCCGAGTTCGTGGCCGGCGACGCTGGCGTCCGCGGCGACGGCGAACTCCATGAGTTCGAACCCGCCGTCGCTGCCCGCGAACGTCCGGATGTCGCCACCGACGAGCAGGTCGACGACGTGGTTCGCGACCACTTGCTGGGGGAGGACGGCGGCGTCGACGTACTCGGTGTACTCGGTCTGGTCGCCGCGGTCGGTGCGCGCGAGCGTGAACGTCTCGGGCGCGAGGCGCTGGGCGACCAGACAGATGGCGAGGTTCGTGCCGGCGTCACCGGTGACCGCGGCGATGGCGTGCGCGTCCTCCAGGTCGGCCTGTTCGAGCACCGAGGGACGGGTCGCGTCGCCGTTGATGACGGTGGCGACGTTCTCGCTGGTGACCGCGTCGCTGCGCGCGTCGTCGGCCTCGACGAGAATCACGGTGTGGCCGCGCTCGTGGAGTCGTGTCGCCGTCTGGACGCCGACGCGACCGCCGCCAGCGACGACGATGCGGTGGCTCCCGGGCATTCACTCCGGCTTCGGCGGTCACCGGCATCAACGTTGTCGCCGTCCGCGTCCGGCGGCGACGCGCACGACCCGTGGTTTCTTTTCGCGACGGCGCGACGCCAACGTATGAACTGTATCGTCTGCAATAAGACGGGGGCGACCTACCGCCTCGTGGGTCCGGAGACGGTGGCCGTCTGCGAGCAGTGCGTCGCCGAACACCTCACCGGCGACGTGGACACCGAGACGTGCCTGTACTGCGGGCGGCGCGGCGACTACGACCTCGCGGAGGACACGGGCGCGGTCGCCGGCGCGGAGACGCCCGAAGAGTACGAGGTCGTGACGGAGGGCGTGGTGTGTCGCGACCACGTCTCGAATCTCCGCGGCGAGGAGAGCTAGGGCGTCAGTCGTCTGCGGGCGCCGCGGCCGGTACGTCGATGTCGCCGGCGTCGAGGTCGGCTTCGACGTTGCGCGCGGCCTCGACGAGGTTCGCCATCTTCTCGTAGGCGACCTCCCGCGGCAGCAGTTTCACGCCGCAGTCCGGACTGACGGTGAGGCGTTCCGGCGGCACGACCTCCAGGCCCTTCCGGATGTTGCGCTCGATTTGCTCGACGGACTCGACCTCGGCGACGTGGGCGTCCACGACGCCGAGCGCGAGGTCTTTCGTGAACTCGGGGTCGGTGAAGACGTCCAGTTGGTCGTAGTCGCCGTTCGCGAGTTCCAGGTCGAACTCGTCGACGGGGAACTCCAGAATCTCCGGGTAGATGCGGGAGTAGTCGCCGTAACAGACGTGCAGGCCGATGCGGACGTCCTCGGGGATGCCGGCGGCGATGCGTTCGAGGCACTCGCCGACGATGGCGTGGTCGTCGGGCGTCGTCGCGAGCGCGGGTTCGTCGATTTGGATGTAGCGCGCGCCGGCGTCGACGAGTTTCTCGATTTCCTCGTTCACGAGGTCGGCGAGGTCGTACGCGAGCGCTTCGTCGTCCTCGTAGGCCTCGTTGAAACTCCAGTTCGCGAGCGTGTACGGGCCCGTAATCGGCACCTTCACGGGGCGGTCGGCGACGCTCGCGGTGAACTCGTACTCGTCGACGAGCCAGGACTCGTCGTACTCGACGTCGCTGACGACGCTGGGCTTGTCGAAGTAGTTGTGCCCCCAGACCTTCACGGGGCCGTTGAACTCGTAGCCGTCGATGCGGTGAGCGAAGAACTCCACCATCTCGTTGCGCCGCATCTCGCCGTCGACGACGACGTCGAGGCCGGCGCGCTCGTGCTCGTTCGTGATGAGGCGCGCGGCGTCGTCCTCGGCCTCGGCGAGTTCGTCGTCGCCGAAGTCGGCGTCCGGGTCCTCGTAGAGGTCGTTCGCGCGGTCGAGCCACTTGGGCTTCGGGTACGAGCCGACGACGGTCGTCAGCAGGAAGTGGTCGTTGTCGTGGTCCTCGGGTCGGAACTGGTCGCGGTTGCTCATGCTGTCACCTCCTCGGTCTCCTCGTCGGT
>JBDGQF010000383.1:0-6479 GCA_042219255.1 Halobacterium sp.
ATGAAACCGTAGCCGCCAGTGTCGTTGAAGAAGTCAACCTTACCGTTTGCCATTGCAACCAATTGTAGGCGCGATGCAGGGATAACCCTTCCGAGAGAGAAGGTACCACGGCCCGCGACTGGAGAATCGCGGACGCGGAGCTGTCGGAAGCGGGACGGAGCCGGGAGAGCGGGCCGCAGCTACGCGATCTGGGCTTCGTACTCGTCGGCGGTGAGGAGGTCGTCGAGGTCGGCCTCGTCGAAGTCGAGTTCGACGAGCCAGCCGTCCCCGAACGGGTCGTCGTTGACGAGCTCCGGCTGGTCGGCGAGCGCGTCGTTGACGTCCGTCACCGTGCCGGAGACCGGCGCGTAGATGTCCGAGACGGCCTTGATGGACTCCACGACGCCGAACTCGTCCTCCTGGTCGAACTCGTCGCCCTCGCCGGGGAGTTCGACGAAGACGACGTCGCCGAGTTCGTCCTGCGCGAAGTCCGAGATGCCGACGCGGCCGGTGTCGGGGTCTATCCATTCGTGCGATTCGAGGTAGTACAGGTCGTCAGGGACGTCGAAGCTCATTGGTCGATGAAGGGTGGTGAGGTGATGGTTGCTCGTTTGCCGGTGCCGCGCACGACGACGTCCACGCTGATGCCGTCGTCGCTGTACTCGGTGTCGACGTACCCGAGGCCGATGGGTTCGCCGAGCGTCGGACTCATCGTGCCGGAGGTGACTTCGCCGACGACGTCGCCGTCGACTTCGACGTCGTAGCCGTGCCGCGGGACGCCGCGTTCCTCGAGGACGAACCCGACGAACTCCTCGTCCAGGCCGGCGTCCTGCTGGGCTTCGAGGGCGTCCCGGCCGACGAAGTCGGTGTCGAGTTTCACGGTGAACCCGATGCCGGCCTCGTAGGGCGTGCGCGGGTTCTCCTCGGGGTGGAAGTCCTGGCCGGACAACAGCAGGCCGACTTCCATGCGGAGCGTGTCGCGCGCGCCGAGGCCGCAGGGCTGGCAGTCCTCGGCGAACGCGTCCCAGACGGCGCCCGCGCCGTCCGCCGGGAACACGAGTTCGAAGCCGTCCTCGCCCGTATAGCCCGTGTTCGCGACCCAGCACTCGACGCCGGCGACGTCGGCGTACCGCGCTTCGAAGCGCCCGAGGTCGAGGACGGGGTCGTCCGTGCGCGCCGCGACGAGGTCTGGCGCGTCCGGCCCCTGCACGGCGAGCATGCCGCACTCTCCCGTGACGTTGTCCACGGTCGCGGAGAGGTCGTGGGCGTCCCGGTAGTCCGTCCACCGGTCGTACATCTGGTCGTCGTGGCCGGCGTTCGGCACGAACAGGTACTCCGCGTCGTCGTCCGCGGGCAGGCGGTAGACGACGGTGTCGTCGAGCATGACGCCGTCCTCGTCCGTGATGGCCGAGTACTGGGCGTCGCCGGGGTCGAGCCTGGAGACGTCGTTGGTCGTGAGTCGCTGCATCAGCAGTTCGGCGTCCGGGCCGCCGACCTCGATTTCCCCCATGTGGGAGACGTCGAAGACGCCGGCGGACTCCCGGACGGCGTGGTGTTCCGTCTGGATGGAGTCGAACTCGACGGGCATCTCCCACCCGCCGAACTCCGTGAACTGCGCGCCGCGGTCGTCGTGGCGGCCGTACAGCGGCGGCGTTCGGGGAGCCATACTCGTGGCGTCGGCGGCCGGCAAGTAATGTTTTCGTATCCCGGACGACTGCGCGCCCGATTGTCGGCGGCGGTCGTGCGTCAGGCGGGTTCGACGACAATCTGGCCGTCGCGCTTCTTGAACACGACGAGGTCGCCCTCGTCGACGTCCTCGCCCTGTTCGGCGAACTCCTCGCGGACGGCCTTGATGAGGCTGATGCGCCAGCGGTCGGTGACTTTCGTGGTGCCGAGGATTCGCTCGTCGCTCATGGCTGTATCGTCGGCATCGGCAATGTTATGTCCTCGTAGCTATTCCGACGATATAGTCACAAATGGCGACCCCGCCAGTGGTGCTCGCGGGCCCGCCCCCCGACGCCCTCCACCCGCGCGTCGTCGTCGCGCGCCATCGCGCGAGCGTGAACGCCGGCGACGGCCGCGGCGACCAGTTCGTCGTCCGGGACGTCGTGGACGGCCGCACACGGTCGATTATCGAGGCGTCCACGCCCGAGGCTGCCGTATCGCGCGCGGCGGCGCTCGTGCGCGCGTCGTCTCCGTTTGCGGTCTGGCTGGTGGACGAGACGACGGCGACGAACTACTGGCCGGCGCGGGCGGCGTGGCGGCCGCTGGCGCGCGCAGCGGCCGACGTGCAGGCGGCGTACGTCGCGTGGGTCGACGCGCCGACGGACGCTACGTAACGTGTGTGGACGCGTCAGGGCGCGAAGTTACGTGACGTGCTGGGACGCGCCGACGAGCAACGACGTCAGGTGACGTGCGTGCTGTTGCAGGCCGCGCACGCGAGCACGGTCGACCACGTCGGCGGGCGCGCCGCGCCGGACGCGAGAACGACAGTGCACTCGACAGTCAACACGAACCGGTCGTCGTTACCGCAGTTCTGGCAGACGGACACAGTATCAGCCGGCTGGTGGGTTCTCGGCGCCGGCACGCGGAGTTGGCCGCGCCCCCACACTTGAACGTTCGCGGGAGCCGGGTTCCGACACGGCCTTGTGGCGGCGCCACCGACTCCGGGTATGCAGCGACTCCGCGGTCTCTTCGAGTCCGAGGACGGTGAGGCCGGCGACGGCGCGGGCGGCGTCGCGCTGTTCGTCGACGGGCCGAACGTTCTCCGGTCGGAGTTCGACACCGACCTCGACGAAGTGCGCGAGCGCGCCGCATCCCACGGCCGCCTCGGCGTGACGCGCCTGTACGTCGACGAGCACGCGACGCCGGAACTGATGCAGGCCGCGGAGGCGCGCGGCTACGACGTCCGCGTCACGAGCGGCGACGTGGACGTGAAACTCGCCGTGGACGCCACCGAACTCGTCGTGGAGGGCGGCATCGACACGCTCGCCATCGCGTCCCGCGACACGGACTTCAAGCCCGTATTGGAGAAAGCCGGCCGGCGCGGCATCCGGACGCTCGCCATCGCGCCCGGCGAGTACGGGAAGTCGGACGCGCTCCAGAACGCCGCCGACGACGCGGTCACGCTGGGCGAGTAGGTGGTCGCGGCGACGCCGGACGGACAGGTTTTCAGACGGGCGGCGACAACGCCGCCACATGACCGACCTGGGGACGCCAGTCCTGGACGACCACATGCACCTGGACGCCGACAACAGGGGCATCGAGGCCGTCGAGGAGTTCGCGCGCAGCGGCGGCACGCACTTGCTCGTGGTGAACAAGCCGTCCTGGCATCACGGCGTCGAGGCGGAGGACGGCGAGGACTTCCGGCCGGTGTTCGAGGAGACGCTCCGCCTCGTGGACGAGGCGACCGAGGTACTCCGCGGGCGCGCCTGGCCCGTCCTCGGCGTCCACCCCGGCCTGATTTCGCGTCTCGTCGACGACCGCGGGTTCACGCCCGAGGAGGCGCGCGACCTCATGTGCGCGGGCATCGACACGGCGTCGGAGTACGCCGCCGAAGGGAGCGCGGTCGCGTTGAAGTCCGGGCGGCCGCACTACGACGTCAGCGACGCCGTCTGGGAGGCCTCGAACGACGTCATCCGGCACGCCTGCGAGCGCGCGGCGGAGACCGGCGTCGCGCTCCAGTTACACACCGAGGCGACCGAAGACCTCACGGACGTCGCGGCGTGGGCCGAGGACGCCGGCCTGCCGCCCGAGCGCGTCGTCAAGCACTACGCGAGCGACGAACTCGACGGCGTCACGAAGAGCGTGATGTGCCGCAAGGAGTACCTGGAGACGGCCGTCGAGGTCGGTGAACCGTTCATGATGGAGACGGACTTCGTGGACGACGCCGACCGCCCGGGCGCCGTCATGGGCCCGAAGACTGTGCCGCGGCGCGTGCGGTGGCTTCGCGAGAACGGCCACGGGGACGCTATCCGCGTCGCGCACGTGACCACGCCGGAGTCCGTCTACGGAATCGACACCGAGGCGACGCTCGGCGAGTAGTGGAGGACGCCGCACCCTGAGCGAGTGACCGCCCTGCCCGCCACCGTGAGTCTGACGGCCGTGCGGGCGCGTAACTCGGCCGTCCGTTGAAGGAAAGGCCTTTGTCTCGGGCGGCCGGCGTTCGTGGTATGAGTGCCCCCGAGGAGGAGTTCTACTCCGAGGAACGCTGGCAGAACTGGCTCGACCGACTGCGGGACGAGGACATCGACCCGGAGGACGAGGACTCCGCGCGCCTCCTGTTGAACCTCCAGGACGACGTCGCCATCGCCGTCGCGAAAATCCTGAAGGCGTACGACGACGAGACAATCGACGAGGAGGAAGCCCTCGACGAACTCGCGGACATCCGCGAGGTCGTGCTCTCGGAACCGGACTTCGAGGACGAGGACAAACTGATGCTCGTCGACGGCGTGCAGACGAGTCTCGTCTGCGTGTTCTACAGCGCCGAACAGTACGTCGCCGACGGCGTCGCCGAGGAGACGACCATCGACGAGTACATCGAGGCCGCAGTCGAGGCGGAGGCCGCCGACGACCTCGACCGCGCGCTCGGCCTGACGGCGTGCGCCGGCACCCAGGTCATCGACGGCGAAGACCTCGACATGAGCATCCTCGACGACGTCGAGTACGGCCTCGTGACGGAGTGGGTGAACGGCCTGGACAGCCTCCAGAGCGCGCTCTCCGACCCGGAAGTCATCGAGGACGACGACTGAGTCGCCCGTAGACGGCCGGGCGTCCCGACAGGCGCCGCGTTTATACCGTTCGCCCACCGATTCCCTCCAACCGTGCGTTTCAGGGACGACGACAGGGCTGTCACGGTCCAAATCGGGGCCGTGTTGCTCTTCGCCACCATCGTCATCGCGCTCTCGCTCTACCAGGCGACAGTCGTCCCCTCACAGAACGCGGACGTCGAGTACAAGCACAGCCAGACCGTCCAGAACCAGCTCTCGGACGTCAGGAACGCGCTGCTGCGGACTGCCGGCTCGGGGAACTCACAGCCAGTGTCCGTGACGCTGGGGACGCAGTACCCGTCGCGGGTCTTTCTCATGAATCCGCCGCCGGCGACGGGGACGCTGCGGACGTCGACGTACCAGGACGGGACAGTCCTGGTGTCGAACGTCGACGCGACGAACAGCGAGACGCGGGACTTCCTCGACGGGTCGTGGAACGCGTCGACGAAGTACCTCGCGTACGAACCGGACTACAACGAGTACGACAACCCGCCGACGCTGCTGTACGAGTCGTCTGTCCTCTCGAACTACTATCCGGACGCGGACAACGGGACGGTGATTCCGCTCACCGACCAGTTGCTCGTGGACAACGAGACGAAAACCATCACGCTCGTCACCCTGAACGGGTCGGTGAGCACGACGCGGTCGAGTTCGGTGAGCGTGAGTCCGGAGGCGTTGAGCGCGCCCTACCAGCGCGTCCAGGTGCGGCCCGCGGACGCGACCCGGCCGGTGAACGTCTCGGTGCCGACGCTGATGTCCGCCGACGTGCTCGCCGAGCGCACCGACCTGGGGTCTCACCCTGGCGTCATCGCGGTGCGTAACGACACGTCGCGGCCGAACGCCGTGAACATCACCGTGGACTGGAACGAGACGTTCACGCTCCAGACGGCGCGCGTCGGCGTCGGCAGCGGGACGGAAGACCCGGCGCCGCACTACCTGACGGTCGTCGAGAACCGCGGCGACCGCGTGACCGTGGAGGCCCGCGACCGGTTCAACAACCCGGAGAGCGGCGTGACGGTGCGCGTGAACGGCTCCGACCCGTTCGTGACGTCGAGCAAGGTCACTGGCGAGGACGGACAGGCGACGTTCGAAGTCCGGGACGGCGCGGCCGCGACGACCACCCTCGAAATCGAGGACGGCAGCGAGGACTACGAGCGCGTCACCGTGACGGTGGACGCGACCGCTGGCGGCGGTGGCGGCGGCGGTGGCGGCGGCGGTGGGGGCGGAGCAGCCGGCCGCCTCGTGCACGTCGGGAGCGCGTTCGCGTTCGACGGGAACGACCCCGACAGCGTGCCGGGCGGCCTGAACCTCACCGTCGAGAACACGTACGGGACGGACGTCACTATCACGGACGTGACGGTCGAACCCGAGGGCGTCGAGCTGGACGGCCTCTCGGACAAGGCCACGGGCGAGGGGTACGGGCAGAGCGAACTGAACGTCGAGGACGTGAGTACGGGGACGTCGACGGCCGTGGACGTGCCGCTGGCGTCCACGGAGTACACGACCGTGAGCGCGCGCGGCCTGACGCTGTCGCTTTCGCAGAGCCGCGGGGAGCGCATCTACAACACGAACACCCAGAGTTCCAGCACGGCGCAGACGAACGTGGTGGGGAGTCCGGTCGGCGTCGCGTCGGGCGGTCGCGCGGAACTGGCGTTCGCGGAGTTCTACCAGGTCTCGACCAGTAGCGCGGCCGCCGTGAACGTCTCCGAGGAGGACTTCCGGGTGTCCGTG
>JBDGQF010000294.1:0-6466 GCA_042219255.1 Halobacterium sp.
GCGTCGGCGAGGTGTACATCAAGGACGAGGGCCGGAACCCGACGGGGACGTTCAAAGACCGCGGACAGACGGTGGCCGTGACGGCGGCCGACCAGCACGGCGCCACCGACGTGGCGCTGGCGTCCGCGGGGAACGCCGGCCAGTCCGCCGCGGCGTACGCCGGCCGCGCTGGCATGGACTCGCACGTCTTCCTGCCGTCGCGCGCCGGGTTCACGAACAAGGCGATGGTGAACGTCCACGGCGGCGACATGACCGTCGTAGAGGGCCGCATCGGTGACGCCGGCGCGGCGTACAACGACGCGATGCGCGAGCACGACGACTGGTACTCCGTGAAGACGTTCGTGACGCCGTACCGCCACGAGGGCAAGAAGACGATGCTGTACGAGACGGTCGAACAACTGGACTGGGAGGCGCCCGACCACGTCGTCTACCCGACCGGCGGCGGCGTCGGCCTCGTCGGGATGCACAAGGCCGCCAGGGAGTTCCGCGACCTCGGCCTCACGGACGACCTGCCCGCGATGTACGCCGCGCAAGCGGAGGGGTGTGCGCCCATCGTGCGCGCGTTCCAGGAGGGCCGTGACGTCCACGAACCCTGGGACACGCCGGACACCATCTGTGGCGGCATTGAGATTCCCGACCCTGGCGCCAGCCCCCTGATTCTGGACGCGCTCCGGGAGAGTGACGGCGGCGCCGTCGCCACCAGCGACGAGGAGATTCTGGACGCCGGCACGCTCGTCGCCAGGCACGAGGGCGTCGAGATGGGCGCGACGTGCGCGGCCGCCGCGTCCGGCGCGTCCAAACTCGCCGACGACGGCGCGTTCGGCGAGGACGACACCGTCGTCATCCTGAACACGGGCACCGCGAACAAGGACGCGGACGTCCTGCGCTCGCACCTCATGAGCAAGGGCATCTAGTCGGGAGACCAGTCAACGGGCGGACGTATCGGGGAAGCGACCAAAATGGCCGGCGTCGCGGTCGTGTCCACGTATTTTCGTGTTTTCGGCCTGAAAACCCAGAATTTCCGGCGCGTGAACGAAATATTAATACGCGTCCGAGGCAACCAACACTATGTATGTCAAATAAGCAATCACGCAGGCGGTTCCTCCAAGCGACGGGTCTCACTGGCGTCGCGGCCCTCGCCGGCTGTCTCGGCGGCGGCAGCGACGGCTCGCGGCTCTCCTGGCACGCGGGCGGCCAGGGCGGGACGTACTTCCCGCTGTCCAACGAGTTCAAGACGGTCGTCGAGAACGACACCGACTACACGCTGAACGTCCAGTCCACGGGCGCAAGCGTCGAGAACGTCGGCAGTCTCGCGGACGGCGACGCGGACTTCGCGCTCATCCAGAACGACATCGCGTACTTCGCGAAGAACGGCACCGGCATCGACGCCTTCGAGGGCGACCCCGTCGAGAGCCTGCAGGGCGTCGCCACGCTCTACCCGGAGACCATCACGCTCGTCACGCTCCAGAGCACGGGCATCGAGACGGTCGACGACCTCTCCGGCGCGAAAATCAACACCGGCGACCTCGGCTCAGGCACGCAGGTCAACGCGCTCCAGATTCTGGAAGCCGTCGGCATCGAGGACTTCGAGGAGCAGAACGCGTCGTTCTCGCAGGCCGCCGACCAGCTGCGGAACGGCGACATCGACGCCGCGTTCGTCGTCGGCGGCTGGCCGGTCGGCGCCATCGAGGAACTCGCGAACACCAACGACATCCACATCGTCCCCATCGCGGGCGACGACCGCGAAGCCGTCAAGGACGCGGCGTCCTGGTTCGCGGACGACACCATCCCTGGCGGCACGTACTCCGGCGTCAGCGAGGCCGTCGAGACCGTCTCCGTGCAAGCGATGATTGCGACCCACGACGGCGTCGAGGAAGGCACCGTGCAGGACGTCACGGCAGCCATCTTCGACAACGTCGACGACCTCACCATCAAGACGGACTTCATCAGCAAGGACAGCGCCCAGGACGGCATGTCCATCGAACTCCACGCCGGCGCCAAGGCGTACTTCGAGTCGTAACACCGGACTCCAGCGACCCCCGCGTCGCTGCGCAGTAGCCTGCTGTTTCACGTCTGAATGAGACGCACTCGCTTCATCGCGCTCGTGGCCGTCGTGCTCGCAGTCGCAGCAGTAGCGGGTGCCGCCGCCGTCCCCGCCGACACCGTGCTCGTCGTCGAGGACGTCGAGACGGGCGAGACGTACCTCTCCGTGCCCGTCGAGGACGGCACCACCGTCGCGCTCGAATACATGCACAGCGTCGAGAAGACGCGCGTCTACGACGGGTACACCGTCCGCGGCGACGTCCTCGAGATGACGCGCATGGAGTTCGAGTCCTACGGCTGGGGGCTGCCGAGCCGCGCGAACGTCACCGAGGTGAACGGGACGTTCGTCTACGACCCGCCCGGCAACACCACGCGGTTGACGGTGTCACCGGGCCAGGTGGCGAAACACAAACTTCACGTCGGCACTGAGACCTACGACCTCGTGGAACTGACCGACGCGCGGTCGGTGGACTTGCACGTCACCGACCGGTCGGTGCTCGCGAAACTCATCGATAGTATCCATGTCTGACGAACCACCCTCGGACGACCCGCCGGCGGACGCGGAGTCAGTACTACAAGAAATCGAACGGAAACGGTCACTGCAGGGGCTGTCGGTCGTCGTCTTCGCGGCAATCGGAATCGCGTTCTCGGTGTTCCAGATGTGGCTGGCCGCCCGCGGGTCGACGCTCTCCGTCCGCTTGCCCGTGGTCGGCGAGTTCGTCCTCGCGAAACTCCAGTTACTCCAGATTAACGCCGTGCACGTCTCGTTCGCGCTCGTGCTGGCGTTCCTGTTGTATCCGGCGAGCACGGGCGACGGCCCGGTCGCTCGGCGCTGCGTCGCGCTCGCGGCCGCGCTCGACGACCGGTTCGGCGAGACCCATCCCGTCACGCGCGCCGTGCGTCGAGTCGGCGCGTTCTGCGAGTGGGCCGTCGTGGACGAAGACCTCGAACGCGTCGCGCCGGTGGACGTCGTGTTCGCGTTCGTCGCCGCGCTCACGGCCGCGTACTTCATCACGGACTTCCCCGAGATTCAGGAGATGCGGCGGTTCGGCCTCCAGGCCGGCCGCCCCGTCCAGGGCGTGTTCACGTTCCTCGAACCGGTGTCGCCGCTGCTCGGCCCGCTCGCGGACACCTCGTGGGCGTTCGTGCTCGGCGTCGTCGGCGTCCTGCTCGTGCTGGAAGCGACGCGGCGCGCAATCAGCCTCTGGCTGATGGTCATCGTCGGCTTGTTCATCGTGTACGCGCGCTTCGGCTACCTCATCCCCATCGACGCCGCGTACGTCGGCGTGCTCTCCATCCCGTCGTTCTCGTGGCCGGACATCGTCCAGAACCTCTGGTATAACACGGAGAACGGCGTGTTCGGCATCCCCGTCACCGTCTCCGTGCAGTTCATCTACATCTTCATCCTGTTCGGCGCGTTCTTGGAGATGTCCGGCGCCGGCCAGTGGTTCATCGACCTCGCGTACGGCGCCACCGGCACTCGCAAGGGCGGCCCCGCGAAAGCGTCGATTCTCGCGTCCGGCTTCATGGGCACCATCTCCGGGTCGTCGATTGCGAACACCGTGACGACGGGCGCGTTCACGATACCGCTGATGAAGAAGTCCGGCTACCGGCCGGAGTTCGCGGGCGGCGTCGAGGCGTCGGCGTCATCCGGCGGCCAGATTCTCCCGCCCGTGATGGGTGCCGCCGCGTTCCTCATCGTCCAGTACACGCAGACGCCGTTCGCGGACGTCGTCGTCGCCGCCGCCATCCCCGCCGTCGTGTTCTTCTTCGGCGTCTGGGTGATGGTGCACTTCGAGGCCGTCAAGGAGGGCATCGGCGGCCTCGACAAGTCCGAACTCGTCGACATCCCCTCGCACCTGCGCGCGGGCTGGTTCTACCTCGTGCCGCTGGCGCTCCTGTTGAACTACCTCATCGTCGAACGCCTCTCCGTCGCGCGGTCGGCGTGGTTCACGCTCGTCGCCATCGGCGCACTGATGGCGCTCGTCGCCGCGTACAGCGACGAGACGCGCGGCATCCTCGTCGGCGTGCTCGTCGCGCTCCTCGGCGGCACGTTCCTCGCGGAGTACTTCGTCGGCGGCGGCATCGTCGCCGCGCTGACCGGCGGTGGCTCCGGGCCGCAGTCACTGGACGCCGCGCTGGCCGCGACGCTCGGCGACGTCGGCTGGCTGCTGGTCGCCGCGGGCGTCGTCACGATGCTCGTGAAACCCGGCCTCGACGCCACCGTGTTGAACTTCGACGAGGCAGTCGACGACGCCGCCGACGCCACGGCGTCGCTGGTCGGGCGGCCGTCGCTCTCCGAGAACGCGCCGTTCCGGTACGCGACGTTCGTCGGGAAGGCCATGGAGGACGGCGCGCGCACGGCCGTCCCCGTCGTCGTCGCTGTCGCCGCCGCCGGCATCATCCCCGGCGTCATCAGCATCTCCGGCCTCGGCCCGAACCTCGTCGCGCTCATCCGGTCGCTGGCGGGCGGGTCGCTGGTCGTCGTGTTGCTCATCACCGCCGTCTCCTCCATCATCCTCGGGATGGGGATGCCGACGACGGTGACGTACATCATCCTCTCCGTGCTGCTGGCGCCCGTGCTCACGCCGTTCGGCATCCCCCAACTCGCGGCGCACCTCTACATCCTCTACTTCGGCGTCATCGCGGACATCACGCCGCCCGTCGCCGTCGCCGCGTACGCCGCGTCCGGCATCGCGAAGTCGGACGCGTTCCAGACGGGCATCGAGGCGTTCACGCTGTCGCTGAACAAGGCCATCGTGCCGTTCGCGTTCGTCGTCACGCCCGGCATGGTGTTGCTCCGCCGCAACCCCGGTGACCTGCCGGTCGGCGACCAGTACAGCGTCGTCGGCGCCGCCGACCTGTTCGACCTCTCGTACTCCGTGCCCGAGATTCTCCTCCCCGTGGTCGGCGTCTTCCTCGGCGTCATCGCGCTCGCCGCGACCGTCATCGGGTTCGTGTACACGGACGTCGACCGTCCGGCGCGCGCCGCGTTCGCCGTCAGCGCGCTCCTGTTGATGGCGCCCTCGCTGCTGGTCTCGGGCGTCTACGACGTCCTCGGTCTGCTCGGCGTCGCCGGCGGCACCGTCGGCGTGGCGCTCGACCTCGCGCTGCGCGGCGTCGGCCTCCTGCTGTTCGCCGCATTGCTCGCGCGCAACCGCCGCGACCGCGACGTCGCGACGACGGACGCCCCCGCCGGCAGTTCGTCCTGACGCGGTCGCTCACCCCGTTTTCTGCAGGCGAGGCTATTCGAGCGCGTAGAGGCCGGTGTCGTCGTTGCCGGCGACGAACACGCGCCCGTCGGTCACGCCGGCGACGTATCCATTGTCCGGCGGTAGCGTGGTCCGCCAGCGTCGCGTCCCGTCGGCGGCGTTGAAAGCCGCGAGAACAGTCCCGTCGTCGGGACGCGACCACGTCGCGTACACCAGCGACATCGACGCGGCCAGCGAGTCCGCGCGCGACGGGAGCGACGTCCGCCAGTCCGGCCCGGTCAGGTCTGGGTCGTATCCGTGTAGCGCCGTCCCGGACGCGACGACGACTCGGCTGCCAGCCATCGTGAGGCCGTCCGGCCACGAGCGCGGGAACGAGCGCCGGGCGACGGCCTCGCCGTCGGACAGCGAGACGGCGTAGAGGAGTGCGCCGAGGTCGCGGACGCCGGTCGCGACGTACGTGCGGCCGTTCCGGACTGCGAGGCGTTCGACCGACCCGGCGACGCCGAAGCGCCACTGTCGCTGCCCGCTCTCGGCGTCGAGGGCGACCACCGTCGAGTGCGTCTCCGGGTGGTCGGCGTCCTCTTGAGTGAGCGTCCGGTCTGAGAACGCGGCGACGACCGTGCCGTCGCCGGCGGCGACTGCCGTGGCCCCGTCGGTGTGCGCGACCTGGTGCGACCACGCCGCGCTCCCACCGGGCGTCACGGCGTCGAGGCCCTCCGAGCCACCGCGTCCGGCGACGCGCCCAGCAGCGACCGCCAGTGGTGCGGCGTCCGTCGCCGTCCAGGCGCGCTCGCCGGACGCCCTGTCCAGGGCGACCAGGCCCTCGCGCATCGAGTTCACGACGACGGCGCCGTCCGTCAACAGCGGCGGGCCGTAGTAGCCGGTGTCGTCCCGCCAGCGCTCGCTGCCGTCCGGCGAGACGTCGGTGACGGCGTGCGTGTCCACGACGAACCCGCCGCCGGACGGCGTGAAGACGCCGCCCTCGTACTGCGGGAAGTCCAGGTCGCGCCACTGTCGCGACGGGGTAGCGGTCACGCCAGCGACGTCGCTCGCGGCGGTCTGCCTGCTGCCGCCGTACCGCGTCGCCCAGGCGGTAGCAGCGGGCGCGTCCACGCGCTGTCGACCGTTCCGCGAGGGCAGGCTACAGCCGGCGAAGGCGCCGGCCGCGGCGGCGACGCCGCTGGCGAGGAAGGCGCGTCGAGAGCGGGGCA
>JBDGQF010000068.1:0-6462 GCA_042219255.1 Halobacterium sp.
GCCTCGCCGTTGAACGCGCGCAGCGCCCACTCCATGCGGTCGCCCGGCTGGAGCGTCCGGCAGTCCGAGGTGTGCGCCCGCGGCCCGACGTGGAACCACTCACCGTCGACGAGCTTGTGGAGGTTCCAGTGCCCGCAGGACGCCGCGTCGTGACTGTGGTTCACCATCTCGAACTCGACGCGGCCGTCCAGTTCCACGCGCTCCGCAGCCGGCTGGAGGTACACCGCAGTGGACTCGTCAGCCTCGTGGAACCACTGCACGGACGCCTCCGCCGACAGCGACGGGACTGAGCGCCCCGCGAACCGCGAGTCCGCGTCCGGCCCCGGACTCTCCGTGTCCCAGACCGCGATGCGCGCGTCCCTGTCGCGCCCCCGGAACTCGTACGTGCCCGTCGGCCGGCCCGGCATATTCGGTTCGCCGACGACCACGTACTCCAGTTGGACGCGCTCGCCCGCTTCGAGTCGCCGCCGCTCGGTCACCCACGGCCCCAGTTTCTCGACGCGCCAGAAGCCGGAGTCGTCGCGCACGACCGATGGCACCGTCTCCGCGAGGTCGTTGTTCTCCGTGGGCGCGAGATGCAGGGCCGCCTCGTGGTCGTAGCCACTTGGCTGCCGGCCGTGAATCCGCCCGACGGCCGGAATCCACTCCACCTCGAACGTGTTCGCGTAGTCGTTCCCGTTCTCCAGGTAGCCCGTGAGCCGCGCCGGGTGGTCGCCGGTCGCCGTCCGGTCGAACCACAGCGCCACCTCCGCGCCGTCGTCCGTGTGTATCGTCGTCGGCGCGAACGCGTACGTCCGCGGCCCCGTCTCCAGCGCCACGACGCTCGCCGCGTCCATCGGCCCCTCGGACGGCGGCCCCTCGTCCGTCGTCGTCCCCGCCCCATCGGTCGTCCCGGGGTCGGTCGTCTCGCCGTCGCTCGGACTCGTCGTCTGTCCGCCGTCGCCGACGTCGGACGCACACCCCGCGAGCGCGGCGGTGGTCGCTGCCAGCGACGACAGGAGGGCTCGGCGTCGCATACCCGGAACGTCCCACGCCGCCAGTAAAGCCCTTCTGTGGACTACGACGCGCGCTGAAGTCGACGGCCCCAGGCGTCGCGCGCTGAAGTCGACGGCCCCAGGCGTCGCGCGCAGGAGAATCAGACGGCCGACCGACTACCCGAGTCAGGCGTACTCGCGCCACCGCGACCCGCACTCCTTGCACTTGAAGAAGCGTGTCGGCGGTTCGTCGGCGGCGCCGGTCTGCTTGATGGTGTACCAGGCTTCGCCGTGCCCGCACTCCGGACACGTCTCCTCCGCGGTGGGCTTCCCCTCGAAGTTCGCGTCCTCGCTCGTCTCGATGACATCGCTGGTGTCCTGGGCCGCCGTCGTCACGAACTCGCCGGACTCCTCGCCGACCGGTTCGGTGTGCCCGCAGCCCGAACAGACGAGTTCGTCGTCCTGCTTGTGCATCATCGACCCGCACTCGTCGCAGAACTGCATACGTCGGTTTAGGACTCGTCCGCTGAAAAATCACTCGTCTCCGCGGCTTCGCGCTGCGCGACGATTGGGCAGTCGACGACGCGGAAGTGGTCGACGTCCACCTCCGCCTCGATGGTCGTCCCCTCGTGCGTGCACGCCGTCTGCGGCGGGTCGGCGAAGTGCGGACAGCCGTGACACAGCCGCTTCTCCACGACCCTGACGTCCCGGTCGCCCGCGGCCGGCCCGGCCCGCTCCGCTGCCTCGTCAGGTTCCGCTTCCCGCGTCGCGGCGGCCGCGCCGACGTCGACGGACGGCGACGCCGCGGACTCCGAGAGTTCCTCCCAGACGTCCTCGTCGTCGACGTCACCGACCTCCATCTCCGTGAACAGCTCCTCGAAGTCGTCGTCCGTCTCCGCCTCGCGGCGGCGCTCGATGTCCTCGCGGAGGTCGGACAGCGGCGCGTCCTCCGCTGCCGGTCTCTCCTCGCCGTCGCCCTCGTCCGGCAGGTCGCCGGCCACCGACGGGTCGGGGCCGATGTCAGTCGGTGACCGCTCGGCGGACGGTGCAGCGTCCTCGTCCTCGACGGCGAACTCCTCGTCGTGCTCGCCGTCCTGGTCGTCCTCAGGCATTCGTCTCACCGTCGTTGTCGTCCACGTCGAACGTCTCTCCGTCCAGGTCGAGTGACTCCTCGTCGAGGTCGAGTGTGTCGTCCACGTCCAGTCCGTCCCCGTTCAGGTCGTCGGCCCCGTCGCCCACGTCGAGCGACTCCGCCTCGGCGTCCAGTCGTGCGTCCTCGGCGTCGACTGCCTCGTCGTCCGTGCCGCGTCCGTCGTCAGGTGGCGTGCCCGAATCGCCGACGTCGCCCACCTCGGACTCCTCCGCGCGCTTGACGTCGGCTGGTTCCGCGCCCCCGACCGCGGCGGTGTCGACGATTTCCGGGCCGCCGTCGCCGTCGCCCTCGCCGCTCGCCATCGCCTCCAGCGTCTCCGTGTCCGCGCTCAACCACTCCTCGTCGCCCGCGTCCGTGTCGGCCGCGCCCGCCTCCAGCGCCGGCGCCGTCCCGGTCACGAGTTTGTGCGTGCCGAACCAACCCGGGTTCGCCTCCACGTCCTCGAACGTCGCGCCGCACGCCGGACACTCCGGCGCCGTCAGGAGGCTCACCGTCAGTTCGCTCTCGCAGGCCGCACACTCCGCCTGCCGGACGTTCTGCTCGTTGGCCGTCCGCTTCAGGCGGTCGACCCGGCGGCGCCGCGCGCTCGCCGCCGCCAGCGACGCCACGGACTCCCGCATCCCCAGGACGGCCGTCGCCAGCGTCCGCAGTTTCCGGTCGAGGTCGTCCGTCTCGTCCCGCAGGTACGTCAACACCTCCTCAAAGTTGTCGAACCCCGCGTCCACGCGGTCGGACAGTCCCTCGACGGTCGCCGCGACGTCTGCCACCTCCGATTCGAGGTGGGCGACCGCCGCCTCCGCCTCGCGGACGTCGCCCGCCAGGTCGGGGTGGTCGTGGTCGGCGGGCGCCTTCGCGTCCGCCTCCCGCTTCACCTGGATGACGCGGTCGCGGACGTCCCGAATCTTCTCCGCGACGTCGTCGTCCAGTGCCGCCAGGTCGTCCTCGACGGCGGCCAGGTCGTCCTCGACCTCGGCGAGGCGCTCGTCGAGTTCCTGCTCGCTCACCACACTGTCCGGCACGTCGCCCGCTTCGGCGGCACGGTACGCGGCGACGACGCGCTCTAGGAGTTCCTCCTGGCTGACGTCCAGTTCCTCGGCACGCTCCGCGAGCCACGCCGCCGCCGGCCCCTCCAGGGTCGCGCTATCGACCGCGTCCGACGTGCCGTCGGCCATTCATCCGGTCTTTGCGCTCCCCGTTCTTAATCGTTCGGCTGACTTACCTGATTTTGCGCACGTCCGAGACGTCGAAGCCGGCGTCGTGAATCTCCGTCTCGAACTGCACGATGTCCTCCTCCTCCAGGCGGCCGAGCACGCCCCGGAACTCCCGGACGAACATCGTGCGCACGCGCTCGTTCCCGCCGCTCTCCCAGCTAAACTGCACGGTGCCGTCCACCGACGTCATCAGGCTCCCGAACTCCTCCTCGGTGACCGCCTCCCGCGTCAGGTGCAGCAGAATCAGGCCGTCCCAGTCCCGCGCCGCCTTCCGGAGCCCCTTCAGCGTCGTCACGACGTCGCCGAACGTCATGTCCTGCTGGCGCGCGCCGATGAGGTCGTTCAGCGAGTCCACGACCACGAGACTGCCGCTGGCGTGCTCGTCGAGGTAGTCCGCGAACGCCTCCAGGACGTCACGGCGGTCGTTGTCCGTGTGCCCGAGGTCTTCGATGGTGCGGTGGGCGCCCGCATACCACTCGCGGGGCACCGGACTCAACTGGAAGTACTCCGGCGAGAAGTCCGCGAACGTCACCGCGTCCAGTCCCGACTCCACGATTTCCTCGTCCATCGTGAACGAGATCTCGCGGCGGAGTTCCGCCTCGTCGGCAGTGAACGAGACGTAGTGGATGTCCTCGGGCGCCATCGCCGACCCGTGGAGGTCGCCGTAGTGCAGGTCGAAGAGGTCTTCGTCGGCGTGCTGGAGGCCGTTCAGGACGGCGCTCGTGTACACGAACTCGCGGGCGCCGGCGCCGGCCTCACCGGAGAGCAACACGACGCTGCCCTCGGGCGCGCCGCCGCCGATGCGGCCGTCCAGCCGCGAGATGCCGAACGGAATCGTCGCCATACCGGGCACTTGCGGGCGCGGCGTTTACCTCTTTTGCCGGGCTCAGTCCCGGACGACGCTGGCGCCCTCGTTGCGCGGCGCGACAACGCGCACGTCGCCGCCGACGCCGACAGCGTCGAGCGCCGCCCGCCCCGCTTCTTCGGCGGCATCGGCACGCGACGCGTCGGTGACGCCGTACACCGCCGGCCCCCACGAGGACTGCCCGGCGCCCGCGACTGCGGGACTGCCCGCGAGCGCGTCCACGATGCCGCCGACGGGCGGCCGGTAGACGCCGCCCTGTTCGTCGGCGTACCACGCGCCGTTCAACCGACCGACCTCCGCGACGGCCGCGCCGAACGCGTCCGCGTCACCGGTCGCGAGCGCCGGCAGGACGCTCCGCGTGACGACACCTGAGATGCGGTCGGCGAGTCCCGGGTCTGCGGCTTCGACGGCCGCGCGCATGCTCTCGTCCTCGCTCTCGCCGTCCTTTCCCGGGTCGGCGTCCGGCAGCACGAGCACGAACCGCCAGTCGTCGGGGACATCGTGGCGCGCCGCGACCGGCGGTACCGTCCACTCCCCGCGTGCGGGCGCAGCAGTCGTGAACAGCCCCGTCGGGTGGCCGGCGTCAAGCACGAAGCCGCCGTCCTCGAACGCCGCGACGCCGACGCCGCTCCGGCCGCCACGCCCCAGTTCCGGCGCGTGCGCTCGGACGGCCGGTGCACGGTCGTAGGCCGTCGCGACTGCGGCGAGCACCGACAGCGCGAGCTGCGTCCCGGAGCCGAGGCCGGCGTGCACGGGCAGTTCCTCGCGGACGGTGACGCTCGCACCGGGCACGTCCAGCACCTCGCACGCGCGCTCGGCGTACTCGCGCGCCCGCTCGTGCCCGCAGTCCACGCGCTCCGCGCGTTCGGCGTCCACGACGACCCGTGGCCCGTCGAGCGCGACGCCGAGGCTCCCGTACAGCCGGTCGTGTGACAGCGAGAGGTTCAGGAAGCCGAAGTGGAGGCGGCCGCCGCTCTCGACCCGCACGGACATACCCGGACGTCACCGCCCACGCGTAAAGGCCGTTCTGCCGCTGGCAACCCTGCCCGGTAGCGACACCCCAGTCGCGTACGCCGCGGTGCGGCGCTGACTGGCGACCAGTTCAGTCTTTCCCCGAACACAATCGGCGCGTTCGTGGTGTCACGGCAACATCTGTCCAGTCGGCGTGTTTTAACCCTTGCACGCGCTACGTGGGGACATGAGCCAACAGAAGGACCCGGACTTGCCGAGCGCCGACGTCACGGAGGGCGTCGAGCGCGCGCCCCACCGCGCGATGTTCCGCGCGATGGGCTACGACGACGCGGACTTCTCCTCGCCGATGGTCGGCGTCGCGAACCCCGCCGCCGACATCACGCCGTGTAACGTCCACCTGGACGACGTCGCCGATTCCGCCGTCGAGGGCGTCGAGGACGGCGACGGCATGCCAATCGAGTTCGGCACCATCACCATCTCGGACGCCATCTCCATGGGCACCGAGGGGATGCGCGCGTCGCTCATCTCTCGGGAGGTCATCGCGGACTCCGTCGAACTCGTCGCGTTCGGTGAACGCATGGACGCGCTGGTGACGGTCGCGGGCTGCGACAAGAACCTCCCCGGGATGATGATGGCCGCCATCCGCACCGACCTCCCGTCGGTGTTCCTCTACGGCGGCTCCATCATGCCCGGCGAGCACGACGGCCGCGAAATCACCGTGCAGAACGTCTTCGAGGGCGTCGGCGCCGTCGCCTCGGGCGACATGTCCGAGGACGAACTCGCGGAGATGGAGCGCAACGCCTGCCCGGGCGCCGGCTCCTGTGGGGGGATGTTCACCGCGAACACGATGGCGTCCATCTCGGAGGCCATCGGGCTCGCGCCGCTCGGGTCCGCGAGCGCGCCAGCCGAGAGCGACGAGCGCTACGAGGTCGCGGAGCGCGCCGGCCGCCTCGCCGCGGAGTGCGTGCGCGAAGACCGCCGCCCGTCGGACATCCTGTCCCGCGAGAGCTTCGAGAACGCCATCGCCGTCCAGGTGGCGCTCGGCGGCTCGACGAACGCCGTCCTGCACCTGCTCGCGCTCGCCGCGGAGGCCGACGTCGACCTCGACATCGAGGACTTCAACACCATCAGCGACCGCACGCCCAAAATCGCGAACCTCCAGCCCGGCGGGTCGCGCGTGATGAACGACCTCCACGAGGTCGGCGGCGTCCCCGTCGTCGTCAAGCGCCTGCTCGACGCCGGCCTGATTCACGGCGACGCGATGACGGTCACCGGCCGCACCATCGA
>JBDGQF010000320.1:0-6426 GCA_042219255.1 Halobacterium sp.
GAGGACGAGCGCACGGCCGGCGGCGGCGGGAACGCGACGTCGCTCGTGCGGACGTACCGCGTCGAGAACAGGACGCGGTGGGCGCTCGAACAGCACTTCGAGGGCGTGGGCTTCCTGGGGCGCGACGGCGGAACGGTGCTGCTGTTCGCGGACGGCGACCACGTCTACTACCGGCTCGACGCGGACGGGAACGTCTCCTACGGCAGACTCCCGAACGCGTGGGGCGACGAGCCGGTGTCCGACCCGCCGCCCGCGATGACCGGACGGTTCGCCCGCGACTACGTGTACGCGGTGTTCACGACGGCGTCCTGGACGACCATCGTAGGGTCGGAGACCGGTGACGGCGAGACTGTCTACCACGTCGTCGGGAACGCGTCCGGCGACACGACGTTCCGCGGCCAGCAGGTGTCGGACTTCGAGGTGGACGCGCGCGTCACCGGCGAGGGCGTCGTGCGGCAATTGAACGTGACCTACGAGCGGAACGGCACGCGCGTCGAGCGGACGATTTCGTTCTCGGGCGTCGGCGAGACGACCGTCGAGCGGCCGGAGTGGTACGACACGGCACTGAACCGGACGGACGACTCAGGGCCGGGCGGAGACTGACGCGCGCGGAGAGGCGGCGCGCGCCGCGGCGGGCCGAAACCATAACCCGAGTGCGGCCGTCGGTCGGGGCATGAGCAGACCGCACGTGGTCGTGGTCGGGGCGTACGGGAGCGCTGGCGTCGCGGCCGCGGAAGTGCTGGCGGACGCGGACGTGGAACTGACGCTCGTGGACGACGGCGACCCAGGGGGCGGCCTCTGCATCCTCCGCGGGTGCATGCCGTCGAAGGAAGTGCTGTCGGCGGCGGCGCACCGCTACCAGGCGCGCGAGGACGAGCGACTGACCGGCGACCCGCACGGCGTCGACCTGGAGGCGGTCGTGGAGCGCAAGGACGACCACGTGCTCGGGTTCGCCGAGCACCGCCGGAGCGCCGTCCACGACCTGGCGGAGCGCGAGAACGTCACGTTCCACCACGAGACTGCCGAGTTCGTGGACGACCGCGTGCTCGACGTCGGCGGGGAGCGAATCGAAGCGGACTACGTCGTCGTGGCGACCGGCTCAGACCTGAACGTCCCCGACCTGCCGGGACTCGACGGCGTGGACTGGATGGGCAGCAAGGACGTCCTGGACGCCACCGAGTTCCCGGACTCCGGGGTGGTGATGGGGTTCGGGTACGTCGGCCTCGAACTCGTGCCGTACCTCTCGGAGGCCGCCGGCATGGACCTCACCGTCGTCGAGCACGACGACCGGCCGCTGGACGACTACCACCCGTCGTTCGGCCGGGAGCTACTGGAGATGTACCGCGAGGACTTCGACGTGGAGATTCGGACGGAAGTGCACGAGGAGCGCGTCGAAGCCACCGGGGACGGCGGCGTGCACCTCCACCTCGACGACGGCTCCGTCGAGGAAGCCGACCAGTTGTTCCTGTTCACGGGCCGCGAGCCGTCCTATCCCGCAGGCATCGAGGAGACGCGCCTCGACCCGCGGCCGGACTGGGTGGGGGACACGATGCGGGCGGTGGACGACGACCGCGTGTTCGTCGTCGGGGACGCCGTCGGCGACCGGATGATTCTCCACACCGCCAAGGAAGAGGGGTACCTGGCCGGCAGGAACGTCCTCCACCGCGAAGCCGGCGACGACCTGGAGCGCTACGACCCGCTGCCGCACAAGGTGATGTTCTCGGGGGCGGGCGTCTATCCGTTCGCGTCACTGGGCCTGACCGCCGAGCAGGCGCGCGAGGCCGGCCACGAGGTCGTGACCGCGCAGCGCGACGCCGCCGACGACGGCGTGTTCAAGACGAAGGACGTGCCGCGCGGCACGGCGCGCCTCGTCGTGGACGCCGACGACGGCACCGTCCTCGGCTACCACGGCCTGCACTTCCACGCGGACGCGATGGCGAAGACGCTGCAGGTGATTCTGGAAGCGGGCATGGACGTCCGCGACGTCCCAGACCGCGCGTACCACCCGACGACGCCGGAGATACTGGACGGCCTCTTCCGGGAGACCGCCGACCAGTTGTAGCCGGTCTCCGTCAGGCGTTCTCGTGTTCCGCGAGCACGCTCTCGACGGCGCTCGCGAGGTCTTCGAAGCGGTCGGTCGGCAGGCGGTCGGTGGTGACGAACGTCCCCGTGTAGTCGCCGATGACGCGCGTGAGGTAGCCGTCCTCGAAGACGCGGATGGTGAACTCGTAGCCGCCGAGTTCCGAGCCGTCGTAGATGGTGTGCGACTGGAAGCCGGTGCGTTCCTTGTCCGCGAACGCGACAATGTTCGCGCCCGGGTCGAGGTCGTCGCGGAGGTACAGCTGTTGCTCTGTGGTGGTGTCGAAGTACGTGACGCTGCGCAGGCGGTCGCCGACGGTCGTCCGGCACGCGGTCACGAGTTCGTCCGCGAACTGGTCGTCGAGGTAGTCGTCGCGCTCGACCATGCGTGGTATCGTCACAGGGCCGCCAAAAAACCACGTGTAGGTCGGTGTTTCCCAGGAGCGAGCGGTCGCTAGAAGAGTTATACGCGCCGCGCGTCAAGTAGCGTGCATGTCCGAATCGGAAGGCGAGGACGCGGAGTTCGGAGACGAGCCGAGCGCGCTCGGCGTGAAAGTCGGGAGCACGCGGACGGTGGTGTCCGCGGGCGACGCCGACGACCCGGAGGTGGTGCAGTCGCTGACGTGTCTGGCGATGTACACGGACGCGCTCACGGGCGAAGAGCACGTCCTCTACGGCGAGGAGGCGGCGACGGAGTACCCAGACCGCGTGCGGTACATGCTGCGGTCTGGGCTGCCGGAGGACGAGGAGACGACCGACCTCGCGAAGCGGTTCCTCGCGGAGTTCGCGCGCGCGAACGGGCTCGCTGAGGATTCCGTGGTCGTGTACGCCATCCCGACCATCGACAACGAGGTGGGCCTCGAACGGCTGTCGGAAATCATCGAGGACGGCCCCGTGGGCGAGCGCCTCGTGCGGTCGTATCCGGAGTCGCTGTGCGGCGCGGTGCCGGCGTTCGGCGACGACCTGGAAGCCATCGAGGAGACGTTCCTCGCGGTGAACATGGGGTCGACGAACCTGGAGGCGTGCGCGTACCGGCGCGGCGAACAGCTCGCGCCGTTCTCGACGGGCGCCATCACGGGCACCGAGGTCGACCGTCGGGTCGCGAACTACGTCGAGGAGGAGACCCAGGGGCGCGTGAACATCGACCTGACGACGGCGCGCGAGTACAAGGAAGACCACGCCGACTTCCTGGACTACGAGCCGTTCAGCGACATCATCCAACAGCCCGGTGGCGGCACGTACGAGTTCACCATCGAGGACGCCGTGATGGACGCCGTGGACGAGTACGTCGACGACGCCGTCGACGAAATCGCGAACGTGTTCATGCCGGAACTCGCCAACGACTACATGAAAATCTACCAGCAGGCGCTCTCGAACCCCATCGTGCTCACGGGCGGGATGGCCTGCATTCCCGGTATCGTCGACGAGGTGGAGGAGCGCTTGAGCGAGGAACTGGAGCGCGACGTCGAGGTGACGACGGCGGACGACCCGGCGACGGCGGCAGCGCGCGGCGCCCACCGCATCGCGGCGCGCCTCGTGGAACTGAACGAGTACTGACCGCCGGGCGTCCGCGGCCCACCGGCGAACGGTGTAGCGAGCGATAACGTCTTCTCCGTGTGTGTGCGATGACCTGCCATGGATTCGCCGCGGACGCTCACCGAGCAACTGCTCGCCGACCACCTCGCGGACGGCGAGTTGACGCCAGGTGAGACCATCGCTATCGACGTCGACCAGGTACTGCTGCAGGACGTCCTCGGACCGCTCGTCTGGATAGAGTTCGAGGCGCTGGGGTTCGACGAGGTGCAGACCGACGTCGCGGTGACGTACGCCGACCACCAGGTGTACCAGTTCGACAGCGACGACACGGACACCCACCGCTACCTCCGGACGGCCGCCCAGCACTACGGCGGCCACTTCTCGAAGCCAGGGAACGGCATCTGTCACCAGGTCCACCGGGAGCGGTTCATCGAACCGGGCGCCACCCTCCTGGGGTGTGACTCGCACTCCACGACGATGGGCGGGTTCGGCGCCATCGGCATCGGCGCCGGCGGCCTGGACGTCGCCACCGCGATGGGCGGCGCGCCGTACACGTTCGAGATGCCGGAAGTCGTCGAAGTGCGCCTCGACGGCGAACTCGGCGACTGGGCGTCCGCGAAAGACGTCATCCTCGAACTGCTGCGCCGACTGTCCGTGGAGGGCGGCGTCGGCAGCGTCTTCGAGTTCACCGGCCCGGGCGTGGAGACGCTGTCCGTCCCGGAGCGCTGCACCATCGCGAACATGACGACCGAACTCGGCGCGACCACCGCGGTGTTCCCGAGCGACGACCGGACGCGCCGCCACCTCCGGCGACTCGGCCGCGAGGACGCGTACACCGAACTCAGCCCGGACGACGGCGCCGAGTACGACGACCGCATCGACGTCGACCTGTCGGCTATCGAGCCGCTCGTCGCGAAACCGTCGATGCCGGACAAGGTCGTGCCAGTCCAGGAAGTCGCGGGGACGCCCGTCGACCAGTGCCTCGTCGGCACGTGCACGAACGGGTCGTACTTCGACGTGGCGACGGTCGCCGACGTCGTCGCCGGCGAGACGGTCGCGGGCGAGACGGACTTCGTGGTCGCGCCGGCGTCGAAGCGCGCCGTCGAAGTGTTGTCCCGCGAGGGCGGCACGACCGACCTGTACGCCGCGGGCGTGAACCTCTCGGAGGCGACGTGCGGCGCGTGCATCGGCCAGGGCCACGTGCCCGCGTCGGACTCCGTGAGTCTGCGGGCGTTCAACCGGAACTTCAAGGGCCGGTCGGGGCTGCCCGACGACAGCGTCTACCTCGCGTCGCCGGAAGTCGTCGCGGCGAGCGCCATCACGGGCGAACTCACCGACCCCCGCGACCTCGACCTGGACGCGCCGTCCGTCTCCCTGCCCGCGGACATGACGCGGACGGACGCCGAAATCCTCGCGCCAGACTCCGGCGTCGACGTCCGGAAGGGCGACACTATCGGCACCGTCCCGCTGGAGGAACCGCTCGGCAGCGACGTGAGCGGCCCCGTGCTCACGAAAGCCGGCGCGAACGTCACGACCGACCACATCGTCCCCGCGAACGCCGAAGTGATGTCGCTGTGGTCGGACCCGCAGGCCTGCGCGGACTACACGCTCACGCGCGTCGACGAGGCGTTCCCGTCGAAGGCGCGCGCCGCGGACGGCGGGTGGGTGGTCGCCGGCCAGAACTACGGCCAGGGGTCGTCCCGGGAGAACGCCGCGCTCGAACTCGCGGTGCTCGGCGTCGACGGCGTGCTCGCGCGGAGTTTCGCGCGCATCCACTTCGCGAACCTCGTGAACTTCGGCGTCGTCCCCCTCACGCTCCCGGAGTCCGCGTACGACCGCATCGAGGAAGGCGACGACGTCGCCGTCGTCGAGGACGTCGCAGGCGCGATTCGCGGGGGCGCGGACTCCGTCACGGTGTCCGTGAACGGCGAGTGGACGTTCGAGGCGGGCGTCGACCTCACGCCACGCGAGCGCGAGACGCTGCTGGCGGGCGGGAAACTCGCCCAGTTGGAGCGCGACCGCTGAGCAGCGACGACCCAGCAACGTTTTTGCCGCCCGGACGGCGTTAGGCGAACGGATGCCCTCCACAGAACAACCGGCGCCGGCGGACTACGGCGACGCGGTCGAACTCCCGGACGGCCGGACGCTCGCGTACGCGGAGTACGGCGACCCGGACGGCGTCCCCGTGTTCTTCTTCCACGGGACGCCCGGGTCGCGGGTGTCGGGCAGCGTCGCGCGCGACGAGAAGGCGGACGTCGGCGCGCGCGTCGTCGCACCCGACCGGCCAGGGATGGGGCGCTCTGACTACCAGGCGGGGCGCTCGCTGGCGGACTGGCCCGAGGACGTCGAAGTGCTCGCCGACGAACTCGGGTTCGACGAGTACGGCGTCGTCGGGTTCTCGGGCGGCGGCCCGTACGCGCTGGCGTGCGCGTCGCTCACGCCGGAGCGCGTGACGCGGTGTGCAGTCGTCTCCGGCGTCGCGCCGCCGGACGTGACGAACGACGAACAGGGCTGGTTCGAGCGCGCGGTGTCGGCGTCAACCCGGCTGTCACCGCACCTCGGCCGGCCGCTCACGTGGCTGATGGGGCGAGTAATCGACGACGCCGACGGGTTCACGGACGTCGTCGGCGACCCGAAGGACGGCGACCTCGCCGACCCGCGCCTCGGCGAGACGGGCCGCATCATGCTCTCGGACTTCCGCGAGGGCGTCCGGCAGGGGTCGCTGGCGCTCGCGGCGGACTTCAGCGTCGTGCACGGCGACTGGGGGTTCGACCTCGGCGACGTCGCGGTGCCGACGCGCGTGTTCCACGG
>JBDGQF010000362.1:0-6415 GCA_042219255.1 Halobacterium sp.
GCGGCGTCGTCGTACGCGGCGACCGGCCGGACTTCCCACGTGGTGTTCGTGAAGAACAGTTCGTCGGCGTCGTGGAGGTCTTCGGGCACGTAGTGGCCTTCCTCCACGGGGATGCCGAGGTCGTCGGCGAGTTCGATGACCGCCCAGCGCGTGACCCCCGGGAGGACGGGGAGGTCGAGACTGGGGGTGTGGAGGACGCCGTCGTCCACGAAGAAGACGTTGCTCGTCGCGCCCTCCGTGACGCGGCCCTCGTCGTCTAGGAGGATTGCTTCGTCGGCGCCGTCGGCGTCGATGCGCGCGAGCACGCCGTTGAGGTAGTTGTGTGTCTTCGCGACGGCGGGCAGCGACTCGTCCGGGACGCGCTCGACGTCCGCGGTCGCTGCCGTCGCCGGCCTGTCCCAGACGCGCTCGCCGTCGACGCCGCCCCGCGGCAGGGGTTCGGTGACGACGACGACCGTCGGATTGGTCTCGTCGTCGGGCGTGAGGCGGCCGGACTGGACGCCCCGCGAGACGGTGAGGCGGATGTAGGCGTCCGCGAGGTCGTTCGCGGCGAGCGTGCCGTGGACGCGCCCGCGGAGTTTGCTCTCCGTGAGGCCGTGGTCGATGCCCAGCGCCTCACAGGTCGACCGCAGGCGCTTGTAGTGGGCGGCCCACGCGAACACCTGGCCGCCGTACGCGCGCAGCGTCTCGAAGGCGGCGTCGCCGTACTGGAACCCGCGGTCGCGGACGCTCACGGTGGCGTCGTCGGCGGCCACGAGGTCTCCGTTTACGTTGTACTGCATGCGTCGAGGAACCCGCGAATCAGTTGTTTGCCGTCCGGCGTGAGGATGCTCTCCGGGTGGAACTGGACGCCGGCGTGCGGCCGGTCGCGGTGCCGGACCGCCATCACGACCTGTTCGTCGTCGCCGGCGTCGACTGTCCACGCCGACGGCACGAGCGAGTCCGGGAGCCCGGTCTCCGGGACGGACAGCGAGTGATAGCGGCCCGTCTGGATGCGCTCGGGCAGGCCGTCGAAGATGCCGTCGCCGTCGTGGCGCACCGTCGACGGCTTACCGTGGACGACCGACGGCGCGTGGTCGACGCGCGCGCCGTTCGCCGCGCACAGCGCCTGGTGACCGAGGCAGACGCCGAGCGTCGGGTAGTCGAGGTCGCGGAACACCGGCACCGAGACGCCGGCGTCCGCGGGCGTCCCCGGGCCGGGCGAGACGACGACACCGTCCGGGTCGAGGTCGCGGACGCCCGCGACGTCGATTTCGTCGTTCCGGCGCACGACCGCGTCCGCGTGCTCGCCGACGTACTGGACGAGGTTGTACGCGAACGAGTCGTAGTTGTCCACGACGAGTATCCGCGTCACGACCCCACCTCCGAGTCCACCGCGAACGCGCCGTCGGCGGCGTCGCCGTCTGCGTCGTCGGTCTGGTCGCCGTCCATGTCGTCGAGCGCGTCGTCGATGGCGGTGACGAGCGCGCGGGCCTTGTCCAGCGTCTCGGCGTACTCCGCGGCCGGGTCGGAGTCGTGGACGACGCCCGCGCCGACCCGGAGGTGGTACTCGTCGCGGTGGCGGACGAGCGTCCGGATGACGATGTTTAGCGTGGCGTCGCCGTCGAACCCGACGGCCGCCATGCTCCCCGTGTAGGGGCCGCGGCGGGTCGCCTCCACCTCGTCCATGAGCTCCATCGTCCGGGGCTTGGGCGCCCCAGTGATAGTTCCACCGGGGAACACCGCGCCGACGGCGTCCGCGAGCGTGCAGTCCTCGCGGCGGCGCGCCGTGACGTCGCTGACGAGGTGCATCACCTCGCTGTACCGGTCGACGCGGCGGTACTCGTCGACGGAGACGCTGCCGTACTCGGCGACTTTCCCGAGGTCGTTGCGCTCCAGGTCGACGAGCATCGCGTGTTCTGCGCGCTCTTTCTCGTCGCCACGCAAGTCAGTTTCGAGCGCCGCGTCTTCCACCTCGGTGTCGCCGCGCGGCCGCGTCCCCGCAATCGGTTCCGTGCGGAGGTCGCGGCCGCGCGCCTCCAGGAGGAGTTCGGGGCTGGCGGAGACGAGGTCGACGCCCGGGAACTCCACGAGACCGGAGTACGGCGCGGGGTTGGTCTCGCGGAGCGCGGCGTACACGTCGACTGGGTGGACGGCCGCGGGCGCTTCGAGGCGCTGGCTGACGTTCGCCTGGAACGTGTCGCCGTCGCGGACGTGTGCTTTGATGGTGCGGACGCGGTCTTCGAACGCCGCCTGGCCGCAGGCGCTCTCGAACGGCCCGCGCTCGTCGGTCGGTGGCGCGCCCACGCTGGGGTCGCCGTCGTCGACTCGCGCGGCGAGCGCGTCGATTGCGTCGCGGCCGGCGTCGAACGCGGCGTCGGCGTCCGCGTGGTCGGCGAGCGCGACGTTCGCGACGAAGGACAGCGGGTCGCCAGGCTCGAACGGCTCGCGCCACGCCGCAATCACGGGGTAGACGCCGAACTGGAGTCGCGGCAGTCCGCGGTCGTCCGTCGCGTCCGCCGGCAGCGATTCGAGTTCGCGGGCGACGTCGTAGGACAGCCACCCGAACAGGCCGCCAGGGTGGGGTATCTCGCAGTCCCAGAGCACCGGCGCGCCCACGTGGTCGTCGAGCACGTCCAGCGCGCCGGACTCGTCCGGACCGACGGTCAGGAACTCCGTAGGGTAGACGCCGAAGTAGCCCCAGCCGTCGCTCCCACCGGTGGTCTCGTAGTAGAAACTCGGGTCGTCGCCGCGAGCGCACCGGTACGCGTCGAACGGGTCGGTGACCGTGCGCTCGCCGACGACGACGATTCGCGCGTCTGCTGGCGCGCCGCTGGCGGCGTCCCGGACGTCGCTCCGGTCGGTGACGACTGCTGGCGCCGCCTCACCCATGTGTGGGCAGGCGACCTCGGTGTGTGCGGCACGGCGGACGAGCGAGGGAGCGCGGCGTCGGTCGGCGCGTCGCCATCAGACGCGGTCGTTCGCGCTGTCGACCCAGCGGCCGACGCGCTTCGGCGAGAGGTCGACGCGCTCGGCGAGTTCCTCGGGGTCGGCGCCAGCGAGGTCGCCGACCGTCTCCACGCCAGCGTCCTCGAGGCGACTCGCGTACGCCGGCCCGATGCCCTTCACGGTGCTGACCGACTCGGCGGCCTCGCCGGTCTCTTCGTCGGTCTCCCCGGTGTCGACGTCCGGTTCGACGTCGGCCTCGGAGTGGCCTTCGTCGGTGACGCCCGCTTCCGCCGGTTCGGCGGCGCGCGTCGGGTCGTCCGCGTGTTCCTCGTCGACGAGCGACTCCGTCGACGCGGCCGCGTCAGTCTCCGTCGCGACCGGTTCGTCGACCTCGCCCTCGGTGGCCTCGGTCTCGGTCGACGGCTCCTTGACGGCTTCCTCGGATTCGGTGGACGGTTCGCGTTCGACCGTCACGTCGACGCCGCTGCCCGCCGACTGGCGCTGTTCCTCCATGCCGAGCAGCGATTTGAGTTTCGAGAGCAGTCCCATTGTCCGTCTATATCCCCCGCCCGTACTTAAAGCCGTGCGCTCAGAGGCGGTCGCGGAGCGCGCCGTTCATCGCGTCCACCGGCGCGTCCAGTCCCGTCCACAGTTCGAACGCCTCCACGCCCTGGAACAACAGCATCCACGCGCCGTCGATTGTCGTCGCGCCGGCGGCGTCCGCGTCCCGGAGGAGTTTCGTCTCCAGCGGCGAGTAGACGGCGTCCAGGACGGCGAGGTCACCGTGGAGCGCGTCCGCCGGCACGGGCGACTCCTCGGGGGCGTCCATGCCGACGCTCGTCGCGTTCACCAGGACGTCCGCGTCCGCGACCAGTTCCGGGAGTTCGTCCAGCGAGTGCGCGGCGGCAGCGTCGCCGACGTCCTCGGCGAGCGCTTCGGCCGTCTCCACCGTCCGGTTCGCGATGGCGACTGAGGCGCCGGCGTCCGCGAGCGAGAACGACGCCGCCCGGCCCGCGCCGCCCGCGCCTACGACGACGGCCGTCCGGCCGTCTAGCGTGACGTCGTGATAGCTGAACGACCGCCGGACGCCCGCCGCGTCCGTGTTGTGGCCGGTGACCGTGTCACCGGAGAAGTCGACGGTGTTCACGGCGCCGATGCGCGCCGAGAGGTCGTCCGGTTCCACCAGCGACAGCACGTCCTGCTTGAACGGGATGGTGACGTTCAGGCCGGCGACACCGAGCGCGTCCGCGCCGTCCACCGCGGTCGCGAGGTCGCTGCGGGCCGGTTCGAACGTCACGTACCGCGCGTCCAGGCCGAGTTCGTCGTACGCCGCCTCGTGCATCGGCGGCGACAGCGAGTGCCCGACCGGGTTCCCGACGAGTCCGAATACCTGCACGCGTCGACCAACTCGCCCGGTTCTTATAACTGATACTGACACCGAACGGTTTTTGCCCGCGAGCGATTTCCCGCCGGTATGGCCGGGTCACTCGCCGTCGACAGCGCAATCCTGCTCGTCGGCATCTTGCTCCTCTACGTGGGTGCGGAACTGCTCGTCGCCGCGGCGTCGGCGCTCGCGCTCTCCCACGGCGTGCGCGCCGCCACCGTCGGCGTCACCGTCGTCGCGTTCGCGACCACCGCGCCGGAACTGTTCGTGAGTTCCATCGGCGCGCTCACCGAGTCCGACAGCATCGCGCTCGGGAACATCGTCGGGTCGAACATCGCCAACATCGGCCTCGTGCTCGGCGCGTCGGCGCTCGTCCGCCCGATGGACGTCGACGACGCCACGCTCTACCAGCACGGTCCGTTCATGTTCGCCGCCGCCGTCGCGCTCGTCGCGCTGGGTCTCGACGGCAGCATCGGCGCGCTCGACGGCGTCGCGCTGCTCGCGCTGCTCGCCGCGTTCACCGGCTACCTCTACTACAAGGCCCAGGAGGACGAAGTCGTCCTCCCCGAGGACGTCGAGATGGACGAGGACGCGACCACGGCGGGCGTCCGCGAGTACCTCACGCTCCTCGTCTCCATCGGCCTCCTGCTCGCCGGGTCGCGCGCCCTCATCGTCGGCGGCACCGGCGTCCTGAAAGCCTGGGGGTTCGGTAACCTCTTCATCGGCCTCACCATCATCGCGTTCGGCACCTCTGTCCCCGAACTCGCGACCTCGCTCGTGAGCGCCGTCCGCGGGGAAGCCCAGTTCTCCGTCGGGAACGTCGTCGGGTCGAACATCTACAACGTGCTCGCGGTCATCGGCGTCGTCGCCGTCATCGTCCCCATCTCCGTGAAGTCCGCGACCATCGGCTACGAGTTCCCCGTGATGCTGGCGTTCACCGTCGTCGCGCTCGGCATGATGGGCCTGGGCGAGCGCGTCACGCGCTTCGAGGGCCTCGCGCTCGTCGGCGGCTACGTCGGCTTCCTCTACTTCCTCCTCCCGTCGTAGCGGGTCGGCGTCCGCGCCGCAACCGCCGTACGCCGGCACCGGCGCGGCCGCCCCCAATCATAAGCGTTAGGACACCGTCGCCGGACTGTGTAGCCATGTTGCGAGAACGACTGCGGCACCCGCTTCTCGCTGTCGTCGTCGCCGCCGCGCTGACGGCCCCCTGGGTGGTCGTCCACTTAACGGGCGGCCCCGAGGCGTACGGCTTCGGCCACCTCACCACTGTCGCTGTCAGCGGCGTCGGCGTCCTCGGCGCCGCGTTCCTGCTGGCGTGGGGCGCCGAGACGGCGGAGAAAGACGTGCCGCGGTCGTTCGCCATCGCCGTCCTCGCCGTGCTCGCAGTAGCGCCAGAGTACGCCGTCGACGCCCTCTACGCGTGGACTGCCGGCGCGAACGTCGGCACGGAGCGCGGCATCGAGGCCGCGAACCTCGCCGTCGCGAACATGACGGGCGCGAACCGCATCCTCATCGGCATCGGGTGGTCGGGCATCGCGCTGTTCACCGTCTACCAGGCCCGGAAGTCAAAGGACGAAGCCGTCGTCCTCGACGGCTGGCGGAGTCACGTGAACCTCGACCCCGCCATCGCCACCGAAATCACGTTCCTGCTCGCCGCCACCGCGTACGCGTTCGTCGTCCCGCTGAGCGACGGCATCGGCGTCGTCGACACGCTCGTCCTCGTCGGGTTGTTCGCGATGTACATCGCCATCATCATCCGCGGCGAGGTGTCCCACGACACCGAGCACGTCGGCGTCCCCGCGTACCTCCAGCAACTGAAGCGGCCGGCGCGCGTCGCCACTGTCCTCGTCCTGTTCGCGTTCTCCGGGTTCGTCATCTACACCGCCGTCCACCCGTTCGCGCACGGCCTCGAGGAAATCGGGAAAGCGGCGGGCGTCCCGCCGTTCTTCATGATTCAGTGGGTGGCGCCGCTGGC
The DNA here is from genome assembly GCA_042219255.1 of Halobacterium sp. GTDB lineage: Archaea > Halobacteriota > Halobacteria > Halobacteriales > Halobacteriaceae > Halobacterium. The sequence goes on from JBDGQF010000362.1 coordinate 6,288, forward strand.
CAGCGAGAGCCCGGAACTCATCGTCGTCGTCTACCTCGTGAACAAGGCGCGCTCGACGGCCGGGTTCAACGCGCTCATCTCCTCGAAGCTCAACCAGTGGACGCTGCTCATCGGGACGCTCGTCGTCG
>JBDGQF010000200.1:0-6379 GCA_042219255.1 Halobacterium sp.
GTTCGGAATTACAGTCGGACGACGTTCGCCGCGCGCGGGCCCTTCGGCGAGGACTCGATGTCGAACTCGACTTCAGTCCCTTCCGTCAGGTCTTCGCCGCCGACGTCTTCCATGTGGAAGAACACGTCTTCGTCGTCGTCGAGGTCGCCGTCGTCAGTCGAAATGAAACCGTAGCCGCCCGTGTCGTTGAAGAAGTCAACCTTACCGTTTGCCATTACAAACAATTGTAGGCGCGATACAGGGATAACCCTTCCGAGGGTCGAGCTACCACGGGCCGTCGTCCCACGGTCGTCCGCTCGACACCGGTCTGGGCGTCGCTACGCGCGCTCCAGCGTCGATGCGAGACCCATCAGCCTCGCTCGGGGCGCGCCGACTCAGCTGGCGCGCCGCGACTCGGTGTCGGTGAACTCGCCGGCGAGAACCGCCTGGGCGGCGCGGCGGCCAGCGGGCGTGAGTTCGTAGCCGTCGCCGGACTTCCGGACGAAGTGGCCGTCGAGTTGCCGGAGGTGGTAGGCGAACCGCGCGGAACTGTCGCTGTCGACGGCGGCCTGGAGGTCGGAGAACGTCGGCGACTCGCCGCGCTCGGCCGCCCGCAGGAGGTGTACTAAGACGGCGAGGCGGACGTCGCTGGCGAGCGTCTGGAACGCGTCGCTGGCCGCCGGCGCGTCGTCGTCGGGCGCACCGAGCCAGTCGGTGGCGTCGCCGTCGGGGACCGGTGTGGCGTCGACCACGTCGCCGCGGCCGGCGCCGGAGTGGTCGGCGTCGGGCATCGACCGTGACCTGGGGTGGCGTCGACAAAAACGGTCGGGCCGCGGCAACGGCCGCGTGACGGCGGCGCTGGCGGTGCCGTCCCCCGAATCGGCCGTCGCACCGGCGCGCCGGCTAGCGACCGCAGGCAAGTACCCTTATCAGTTCGCCGCGACTAGCCGCAGTCAACATGAACGTCGTGCCCGACACGAGCGTCGTCGTCGACGGCCGCATCTCCCAGCGCGTGGAGCGCGGCGAGTACGAGGACGTCACCGTCTACATCGCGGAGGCCGTGGTCGGCGAGGTCGAAGCGCAGGCGAACAGCGGCCGACAGACCGGCTGGGACGCCCTGGAGGAACTGCAGCGCCTCGTCGAACTCGCCGACGAGGGCGAAATCGAAGTGAAGTACGTGGGCGAGCGCGCCACCGAGGAGGACATCAAGCGCGCGGCCGCCGGCGCCATCGACGCCATCATCCGGGACGTGGCGATGCGCCACGACGCGACACTCCTCACCAGCGACATCGTGCAGGCGGAGGTCGCGAAGGGGAAGGGCATCGACGTGGAGTACCTGGAGCCGCTGGAGCGCGAACTCGGCGAACTCGGCATCGAGCAGTACTTCGACGACCTCACGATGAGCGTCCACCTGAAGGAGGGGCTGGTGCCGATGGCCAAGCGCGGCGAGGTCGGCGAAATCGAGTACCAGCCAATCGGCGACGAGGAACTGGACGCCGACCAGGTCGAGGAGTGGGCGAACGAGGTCGTCGCGACCGCGAAGCGCGACGACGACGCGTTCGTTGAGCTGTCCGAGGAGGGCATGGTCATCGCGCAAGTCCGGGACATGCGCATCGCCATCTCGCGGCCGCCGTTCTCCGAGAAGGTCGAAATCACGGCGGTCCGTCCCATCGTGAAGACGACGATGGAGGACTACGAGCACGCGGACGAACTCCGCGAGCGCATGCTGGAGCGCGACCGCGGCATCCTCATCGCCGGCGCGCCGGGCGCGGGGAAGTCGACGTTCGCGCAGGCGGTCGCGGAGTTCCTCGCGGACAACGGGAACGTCGTGAAGACGATGGAGAAGCCCCGCGACCTCCAGGTCGGCGACGAGGTGACGCAGTACACGGAACTCGGGGGCGAGATGTCGAAGACCGCGGACAGCCTCCTGATGGTGCGGCCGGACTACACCATCTACGACGAGGTCCGGAAGACCGACGACTTCGAGGTGTTCGCGGACATGCGCCTCGCGGGCGTCGGCATGGTCGGCGTCGTGCACGCGACGCGGCCCATCGACGCGCTCCAGCGCCTCGTCGGCCGCGTGGAACTCGGCATGATTCCCCAGATTGTGGACACCGTCGTCTACATCGAGGAGGGGGACGTGGAGACGGTCTACGACGTGAAGACCGAGGTGAAGGTGCCGGAGGGCCTGATGGAGGAAGACCTCGCGCGCCCCGTCATCCAGGTGCGGGACTTCGCGACGGGCACGCCCGCGTACGAAATCTACACGTTCAACCGCCAGGTCGTCACCGTCCCCCTCGAGGAGACCGAGGAGGCGCCGGAGTCCGGCGTCGACAAACTCGCGAAACAGGAGGTCGAGCGGGAGATTCAGGCGGCGACGCGCGGCCCCGTGGAGGTGGACATCCGCGGCCCGAACGAGGCCGTGGTGTACGTCTCCGAGGACGAAATCAGCCACGTCATCGGGAAGGGCGGCGGCCGCATCTCGGACATCGAAGACCGCCTCGGCATCAGCATCGACGTGCGCACGCTCGGCGAGCGCACGACGCAGACCGCGGGCAGCGGCGGAGACGACGAGGTCGCCGGCCAGATTGTGACGCCGGAGATCACGTCCCGTCACATCATCCTCCCGCTGTCCGGCGACCGCGCCGGCGAGACGGTCGAGGTGCAGGCGGACGGCGAGTACCTGTTCACGGCGACGGTCGGCCGCGGCGGCGACATCAAGGTGTCCCGCGGGTCGGCCATCGCGGAGGAACTGGAGCGCGCCATCGACCGCGAGCGCATGATTTCGGTCGTCCCGAACGAGTAACCCGCCGTTCGGGGCGCGCGGCTACTGTCAGTGAGTAGGTTCGAGGGGCAGTGAGTAGTTTCGACGAACAGCGACGACCGCAGGGAATCGTCCGCGCCGTCGGTCTAGTAGTGAGTCGACAGGAGCGGTCGCAGTCGGCGCGTCGAGGTCAGGCCGCTTCCGCGTCGGCGTCGACGTCGGCGGCGGCGTCCTCGTTCTCGCAGGTCAACTGGTAGAGGCTCTGGCGGGCGTCCGCGAAGTAGATGTCCTCGTCGACGACGCCGCGGTCTTCGAGGCGTTCGAGCGCGTACCGGACCGTGCGCGCGGAGAGCATGGTTTCCTCGACGATTCGCTTCTGGGTGAGGGGGCCGTCGTACTCGAGTACCTTGAACACGAGTTTCGCGCTCGGCGGCAGGTCTTCGAGTACGCTGTCGTCTTCAGCCATCATTACGATTCGAAACACTCCACGCGCTTAAAACTGCGGGAGTTACTGACACGACCGCGCGGGCCGGGCGGACGGCCGGCGGCCGCCAGGGCGGGCGCACAGTAAGCGAACACCTTTTGAGCGCGGCCGCCCGAGACTCCTGTATGACTGAGACTGCGGACCCGACGGCTGCCCACCGCCGCAGCCTGAAGGTGACCACCATCGCCACGCTCGGCGGGGTCGTCGCGGCCTTCCTCTCGGAGATGACAGTCTCCGACCCGACCAGCCGCACGGGCCTGCTGGTGTTGCTCGGCGTGGTCGCCGTCGAACTCGGCCTGATGCGAGTGGCCGGCGTCGACATCGGCGACTTCTCCACGAAAGACCACTTCTACGTCCTGTTCATGTCCTTCGCGCTCTGGTTCATCACGTGGGGCGTGCTCCTGACCGCCGGCGTCACAGTCTAACGATGGCGGAGGACAGCATCGCGGTCGTCGACCTCGACAGGTGTCAGCCCGACCGCTGCAACTACGAGTGCTCGAACTTCTGCCCGCCGAACCGCACGGGCAAGGAGTGCATCACGCTGCGCGGCGAGGACGCCGAGGACGGCGACCCCGACCAGGTGCGCATCAGCGAGGAAATCTGCCTCGGGGAGACCTGTGGCATCTGCGTCGAGAAGTGTCCGTTCGACGCCATCGAAATCATCAACCTCCCGCAGGAACTCGAAGACGACCCCACCCACCGGTACGGCGAGAACGCGTTCTCGCTGTACGGCCTGCCCGTCCCGGAGTCCGGGAAGGTCACGGGCCTGCTCGGCCCGAACGGCATCGGGAAGTCGACGGCGGTGAAGATTCTCGCCGGCGAAATCACGCCGAACCTCGGCCGGCACGCCGAGGAACCGACGTGGGAGGAGGTCGTGGACGCGTACCGCGGCACGGAACTCCAGGACTACCTCGAGGCCGTGCGCGGCGGCGACGTCAGCGTCGCGCGCAAACCCCAGTACGTCGACCAGATTCCCGAACAGTTCGACGGCACGACCCGCGACCTCCTCGAGCGCACGGACGAGCGCGGCGCGCTCGACGACCTCGTCGACCGCCTCTCCATCCGTCCCGTGATGGACCAGGCCATCGACTCGCTGTCCGGCGGCGAACTCCAGCGGGTCGCGCTCGCCGCGGCGCTCGCGCGCGACCGCGACTTCTACTTCATCGACGAACTGACGCCGTACCTCGACATCAGCCAGCGCGTCACCGCGGCGCGCATCGTCCGCGAACTCGCCGAGGAGGAGGACAAGGCCGTGCTCGTCGTCGAACACGACCTCGCCGTCCTCGACATGCTCGCGGACTCCATCCACGTCGCGTACGGTGAACCCTCGGTGTACGGCGTCGTCACGCCGCCGAAGTCCGTGCGCAACGGCATCAACGAGTACCTGCGCGGCTACCTCGACAACGAGAACATGCGCATCCGGCCGGAAGCCATCACGTTCGAGGAGCACGCGCCCCGGCCGGCGTCCCGCGAGGACACGCTCATCTCGTATCCGGACATGACGAAGTCCTACGGCGAGGGCGAGTTCACGCTGGACGTCGACGGCGGCGACATCAACCGGAACGAAGTCCTCGGCGTCGTCGGCCCGAACGGCATCGGGAAGTCGACGTTCGCGAAACTGCTCGCGGGCGACGTCGAACCGACGAGCGTCGGCGGCGAGGAAGGCGCCGACCTGGACGTCGGCCTGGACATCGCGTACAAGCCACAGTACGTGGAGGCCGACCAGCCGATTCGCGTGGACGCGTTCCTCTCCTCGATTACGGACGACTTCGGCTCCAGTTACTGGAAGACCGAAATCGGCGACCCGCTCCAGCTAGACCGTATCATGGAGCAGAACCTCACCGACCTCTCCGGCGGCGAACGCCAGCGCGTCGCCATCGCCGCGACGCTCTCGAAGGACGCCGACCTCTACCTCCTCGACGAGCCGTCCGCGCACCTCGACGTCGAGCAGCGCGTGCTCGCGACGCGCGCCATCCGCCGGTTCGCGGAGAACCGCGAGACCACCGTGATGGTCATCGACCACGACATCTACATGGTCGACCTGGTGAGCGACCGCCTGATGGTGTTCGACGGCGAACCCGCCCAGCACGGCCGCGCGTCCACGCCCCAGGAGATGCGCTCGGGCATGAACGAGTTCCTCGCGAACCTCGACGTGACGTTCCGCCGCGACGAGAACCTGGGGCGCCCGCGCATCAACAAGCCCGGCAGCCAACTCGACAAACAACAGAAGCGCGAAGGCGAATACTACTACACCACCGAGTAGTCAGCGGTGACCGGTTCTCCGGTGGCTTCCGGGACTTAATCCGGCTTAATCGGGGTTAATTTTCTAGAAGTCGCGCGTACGTTCCCGCGGGTATAAGCCACAGCGACTGCATAGTCGGTGATAGCATGAGAGCGACCGTTGTGTTCGTCACTGCACTCCTCGTTATCGGCGCGGGGGCGCCGTTCGCGGCGGCGGCGCCGTCGACGGCGGCGGACGCTGCGGCGGGGACGGCGGACGTGCAGGACGACGACGCGACGAACGAGACAGCGAACGAGACGGCGCCGGGCGCGCAGTTGGCCGGCGTCGTGGACGTCCAGGGCGCCGAGGTCGAGGGTGAGGTCGAACAGCGGTCGTTCGGTCTCAGGGTCGCCGCGGCGAACTCGAACGCGTCGAAGGCGTCCGTCGTCGCCCAGCAGGCACAGACGCTTGAAGCACAGCTGGCGGCGCTCCAGGAGCGCAAGGCCGAACTGGAAGCGGCGCGCGAGAACGGCACCATCTCGGAGTCGCGGTACCGCGCGGAGATGGCGGGGCTGGCAGCCCGCATCTCGACGCTGAAGGAGATGACGAACGCCACCGCGGAGACGGCCGAGGGACTGCCGGCTGACGTGCTCGCCGAGCGCGGCGTGAACGCGTCGGCCATCGAGCGCCTCCGGACGGCGGCGAGCAACCTCTCCGGGCCAGAGGTCGCGGCAATCGCGCGAAGCATCGCGGGGCCGCCGAACGGCACCATCGGCCCGCCGACGAACGTCAGCGACGGCCCGCCGTTCGGACCGCCGGGAGCGGACAACCGGACGACCGGCCCACCAGAGGACGCATCGGGGAACGGCAACCAGACGACCGGTGCGCCCGGGGACGCCGGGAACCAGACGACTGGTGCGCCGGGTGACGC
>JBDGQF010000321.1:0-6340 GCA_042219255.1 Halobacterium sp.
GCCTCCACGGCGCCCTCGTTCAGCACGGGGAGCGCGCCCGGCAGGCCGAGACAGATCGGACACGTGTGCGTGTTCGGCTCCGCGTCGCCCGTGTCCGTCGAACACCCACAGAATATTTTGGTGTCCGTCTCGAGTTGCACGTGGACCTCCAGGCCGATGACGGCCGCGAGGTCACGCTCCTGGACTTGCTGGCTCATTGCGTCCGGCTTCGAGTCACGGTGCCGAAAGCATTACGTCTAGGCGGCGACGCCGACTCGCGCCGGCCGCCGCCGTCGACGGCCCCGTTCGCGGGGCGTTCCGCGGCCCGTGGACTGCGGGCAGGGCTTTTTGTGCCGCCCGCTGAACCGCCGGTGTGAGCGATGCACCGCCGCCCGGCGACGCCCTCGCGTTGCTCGGGGACGAGTACGCGCGCGCCGTCCTCATCGCCACCACGACTGAACCCATGACCGCCACGCGCATCGCGGCCGAAATCGACGCCGCGGAATCGACCGTCTACGACCGCATCGACGACCTCCAGGCCGTCGGCTTCCTCACGGAAGTGACGCGCACGGACGGCGACGGCAACCACTACGCGGAGTACCGCGCGCGCCTCGAACGCGCCGCCGTCCGCGTCACGCCCGACGGGGTCGAACTGGACGCCGAGTACGCCGACAGGGACGAGGCCGCCGAACGCCTGCGCGCGCTCTGGGGTGATGTCAAGTGAGCGCGCACCACACGCTCATCTGGGTGTTGACGGGACTGGGCACCGTCGGCCTCCTGGGCACGGCGTTCCTCCTCGGGAAGGCGTTCCTCGCGTACCGACAGCACGGCGACCGGTCGATGCTGCTGTTCGGCGTGGGCCTCGCGTTCGTCCTCCTCGGCCCGCTCGCCGTCGGCCTCACGTGGGGGATGGTCGTCCGGCCGGCCCTCGACGGCTCCGTGAACGCCGTCCCGCGACTGGCGAAAGACATCGTCGAACAGGTGCTGCGCCTCGCCGGCATCGGCGCGCTCGTCGCGTCCCTGTACGTCCGCGAGTGACGCTCGTGTTAGCGGACTGGGGCGAGCGTCTGACGCCCGTCCGACCTATACTTATACGGCTCGCGTCCCGTTCACAACGTATGACTGCAGACAGCGAGCGCGTCGACGACCTCGAACAGCGCGTGGAGGAACTGGAAGCGACCGTGCGCGGCCTCACCGAGGAACTGGTCGACGCCAGCGAGCGCATCCGCACGCTGGAAGCCGAACTCGACCAGTCCCCGAGCACGGAGGAACTCCGCGAGGCGCGCGAACGGCCCCTGCCCGGCGCGGACGCCGACGGCGAGGAAGCGCCCGAGGGCGAGGCAGGCGAAGCGACTAAACGTGCGGACGGCGACGCTGACGACAACGAGGAGTCGGGCCTCGACGACATCATCGTCGCGTAACGCGACTCCGCACCTACCGCCCCATGTACATAGAGGAAATCGTCCTCGAGAACTTCAAGAGTTTCGCGGGCACGACGAGGATTCCGTTCTACGAGGACTTCACGACCATCAGCGGGCCGAACGGCTCCGGCAAGTCGAACATCATCGACGCCGTCCTGTTCGCGCTCGGTCTCGCTCGCACGTCGGGCATGCGGGCGGAGAAACTCACCGACCTCATCTACAACCCGAGCCACGAGGGCGACGGTGAGACTGTCGGGCCGCGGGAGGCGAGCGTCGAAGTCGTCCTGAACAACGAGGACGGCACGCTCTCCCGCCAGCAAGTGGAGGCGGCCGCCGGCTCCGAGAACGTCGGCGACGTCGACACCATCACGGTGAAGCGCCGCGTGAAGCGCACGGACGACAACTACTACTCGTACTACTACCTGAACGGGCGCTCCGTGAACCTCTCGGACATCCGCGACCTGCTCGCGCAGGCGGGCGTCGCGCCCGAGGGCTACAACGTCGTGATGCAGGGCGACGTCACCGGCATCATCAACATGACCGCGGGCGAGCGCCGCGAAATCATCGACGAAATCGCGGGCGTCGCGGAGTTCGACGCGAAGAAGGAGGACGCCTTCGAGGAACTGGAAGTCGTCGAGGAGCGCATCAACGAGGCCGACCTCCGCATCGAGGAGAAACAACAGCGCCTCGACCAGCTCGAAGACGAGCGCGAGACCGCACTCGAGTACAAGGGACTGCGCGACGAGAAACAGGAGTACGAGGGGTACGCGAAGGCCGCGGAACTCGAGGAGAAGCGCGACGACCAGAACGCGACGCGCGCTGACATCACCGAGCGCGAAGCGGAACTGGACGACCTCCAGGAGGAACTGGACGTGCGGCGCGCGAAAGTGCTGCGCCTGGAGGAAGACCTCGAAGACCTGAACGCGGAAATCGAGCGGAAGGGCGAGGACGAACAGCTCGAAATCAAGCGCGAGATGGAGGAAATCAAGGGCGACATCTCGCGGCTGGAGGACAAGGTCGAGGCGTGCGAAGACCGCATCGAGGACGCGGAGAACGAGCGCCGGCAGGCGTTCGTGGACATCGACCGCAAGCAGGAGCAAATCGACGACCTGGAGGACGAAATCACCGACCTCAAGGTCGAGAAGGCGTCCGTGAAGGCGGACGTCCAGGAGAAGCAGAGCGAACTCGCCGACGTCGAGGAGGAAATCGAGTCCGTGGACACGGAGTTCGACGAACTGAAGGCGGAACTCGCGGAGAAGAAAGAACGCCTTGAAGAGGCGAAAAGCGAGCGCAACGACCTGCAGCGCGAGCAAGACCGGTTGCTGGACGAGGCGAAGCGCCGGTCGAAGGCCGTCGAGGAAGCCAAAGACGACCTGGCGGACGCGCGCGAGCGCCTCCCGGAACTGGACGCGACCCTCGACGACCTGGAGGACGAACTCGCGAAGGCGAAGCGGAACCGCGAGCAGATTGTCGACGTCGTCGAAGACCTCAAGCAGGAGAAGCGCGAGCGCCAGGACGACCTGGAGGACGTCGAGGACGAACTCTCGGCCGCCCAGGAGGAGTACGCGCGCCTGGAAGCGCAGGCCGACGAGTCCGGGGATAGTTCGTACGGGAAGGCCGTCACGACGATTCTGAACAGCGACGTCGAGGGCGTGCACGGCACTGTCGCCCAGTTGGGCGGCGTGAGCGAGCAGTACGCGACGGCGTGCGAGACGGCGGCGGGCGGCCGGATGGCGAACGTCGTGGTGGACGACGACGGCGTCGGCCAGCGCTGCATCGAGTACCTCAAGCAGCGCAACGCCGGCCGCGCGACGATGCTGCCCATCACGAAGATGCAGCACCGGTCGCTCCCGAGCGCGCCGGACGTGCCGGGCGTCGTGGACTTCGCGTACAACCTCGTGGACTTCGACGACCAGTACGCGCCAATCTTCTCGTACGTGCTCGGGGACACGCTCGTCGTGGAGAACATGGAGACGGCGCGCGACCTGATGGGCGACTACCGGCTCGTGACGCTGTCGGGCGACCTCGTGGAGAAGTCCGGCGCGATGACCGGCGGCAGCCGCTCGGGGTCGCGGTACTCGTTCTCGAAGTCCGGGAAGGGCCAACTGGAGCGCGTCGCCGAACGCATCCAGCGCCTCGAGGACGAGCGCGCGGACGTCCGCGAGGACGTCCGGGAAATCGACGACCGCATAGAGGACGCCCGCGACCGGCGCCAGGACGCAAGCGAGCAAGTGCAGTCCATCCAGAACGACATCGAGCAGGCCGAACGCGACCGCGAGGAGGCCGAAGCGCGCATCGACGACCTGGAGGAGCGCATCGAGGAACTGCAGGCCGAGCGCGAGGACGTCGACGAGGACATGCAGGAAATCGAGGCGGACATCTCCGCCAAACAGGACGAAATCGCCGACCTCGAAGCCGACATCGAGGAACTGGAGCAGGAGCTAGCGGACTCGCGCATCCCGGAACTCACCGCGAAAAAAGAGGACATCCAGGCGGAAATCAGCGACCTGGAAGCCCGCGTGGACGACCTGGACGGCGAACTGAACAGCCTCCAGCTAGAGAAGGAGTACGCCGAGGACGCGGTCGAGTCCCTCCACGACGACATCGAGGAGGCGCAGAACGAGAAGGCCGAACAGGAACAGCGCATCAGCGACCTCGAAGAGCAAATCGAGGCCAAGCAGGACGAACTCGCGGAGAAAGAGGAAGCCGTCGCCGAACTCGAGGAGGAACTCGCCGACCTGAAGAGCGACCGCGAGGACTTGAAGGACGACCTCCGCGAGGCGAAACGCGAGCGCGACGAGAAAGCCAACGAGGTCGAGAAGGTCGAGAACCGCCTGGAGAGCCTGCGCCGCGCGGAAGACCGCTTGACCGGGGAAATCGAGGAACTGGAGGACGCGGTCGGCGACTACGACCCCGAGGAGATTCCCGACCTCGAGGAGGTCGAGCAGAACGTCGCGCGCCTCGAACGCCAGATGGAGGCGCTGGAGCCGGTGAACATGAAGGCAATCGACGACTACGACGAGGTCGAGGCCGACCTCGACGACCTGGAGGCGAAACGCGAGACGCTCGTCGAGGAACGGGACGGCATCCAGGAGCGCATCGACCAGTACGACCAGCAGAAGAAGTCGACGTTCATGGACGCCTTCGAGGCCATCAACGACCAGTTCCAGCGCATCTTCTCGCGGCTCTCGGCTGGCACCGGCGAACTCGAACTGGAGAACCCCGACGACCCCTTCGAGGGCGGCCTGACGATGAAGGCCCAGCCGGCGGACAAGCCCGTGCAGCGGTTGGACGCGATGAGCGGCGGCGAGAAGTCGCTGACCGCGCTGGCGTTCATTTTCGGCATCCAGCGGCACAACCCGGCGCCGTTCTACGCGCTGGACGAGGTGGACGCGTTCCTCGACGCCGTGAACGCCGACCGCGTCGGCGAACTCGTGGACGAACTCGCAGGCGACGCGCAGTTCGTCGTGGTGAGCCACCGGTCGGCGATGCTCGACCGGTCGGAGCGCGCCATCGGCGTGACGATGCAGGAGGACAACCGCAGCATCGTGACCGGCATCGACCTCTCCGCGCAGGGGGCGATAGCGAATGACTAGCGAGGACGAGCATAGCGAGTCCTCGGAGCAGGCGAGCGGCGACCAGCGGGAGCCGCGAGCGACTGAGGACGTTCCACTGGACATCACGGGCCACGAGGAGCGCAAGCGCGAGCGCGAGAGCGACGACGACACCGAGACTGACGGCGGCGTCGCGTCGATGGGTGGCGCTGCCAATTCGGACGGCAGTAATGCCGGTGACGCTGAGGCGGGCGGCGAGGACGCGGGCGGCGACACGCCCGATTCTGCGGCGGAACTCATCGCGGCGTCGCCCGCCGACCCCGGACCCGACCCGGAGGACGAGGTCGAACCCGTCGAACTGCTCGTGCAGTTGGCGAAGGACGGCGAAATCGAGCCGTGGGACATCGACATCGTCGCGGTGACGGACAAGTTCCTCGAGGCGCTGGACGAAGCCGACCTGCGGACCTCGGGGCGCGCGCTGTTCTACGCGAGCGTCCTCCTCCGGATGAAGAGCGACGCGATGCTGGACGTCGGCGACGACGAACCAGAAGAAGAGGAACCGGAGCGCGCGCCCTGGGAGGCGCCGCCCGCGGAGATGGACGAGGACGGCCGGCCGGCGTACGACCCCGTCGCCGCCCTGGAGAGCGAGATGGACCGCCGCCTCGAACGCAAGCACGCGCGCGGCAACCCGGAGACCCTGGAGGAACTCGTGCGCGACCTCCGGGAGGCCGAGCGCGGGTCGTGGTGGAAGGAGTCCCGCGAGTACGACACGTCGGACTCGCCGAGCGGGTTCCGGCGCGGCGTCCAGGAACTGGACTACCACTCCGGCGACGAGTTCCGGATGGACGACGAACCCACCGCGGACGAGGCGCTGGGGAACGCCCACGAGGAGGACATCGAGGCGACCATCGCGGACGTCCGCGAGGTCTTAGACGAGAAGTACGGCGGCGGCCGCACGGAAGTCCTCTACGAGGAACTCGCGGACGCCGGCGGGTCGCGCGTGGAGACGTTCCTCGCGCTGTTGTTCCTCGCGCACCGCGGCGCGGTCACGCTCGAACAGGACGACCTGTTCGGCGACCTCTGGGTCTGTGACAACGCCGACACCGAGGAACCCGAACCCGTCACCGTCGACTGACGGCGCTGTCCGGCGCTCTCGCTACGAGAAGCAGGTCAGATAGCGGCGCGGCCGGTTCAGAACTCGAACCAGTCGGTGACGCGGCCGGACTCGTGGAGGCGCCAGCGCTGGCGCGTCGTGCCGGCCTCGTTCGTGTCGATTTCGAGGGTGGCGCCGAACAGCGGTTCGAACGTCGCGAGCGTCTCGTCGTCGACGCTCGCGGAGACGTGGAAGTGCCCCATGCCGTCGACGTTGCGGACGGAGCCGGTGAC
>JBDGQF010000363.1:0-6328 GCA_042219255.1 Halobacterium sp.
ATCGACCTGCCGGAGGGCGAGGAGTTCGAGACCATCGCGGGGTTCATCTTCAACCGCGCGGGCCGCCTCGTGGAGGAGGACGAGACGTTCCGGTACGAGAACGTCGAACTCACCGTCGAGCGCGTGGAGAACACGCGCATCATGAAGGCGCGCGTCCGCAGACATCCCGAGGAGGACGTCGAGGAACTGGAGGCGGAGTCGCTGGCCGACGACGGCGCGCTCGGCGAGTAACGGCCTGTCGGCGAGTCGCTTTGCGCGCGAGCGACGCGAACCGTTTTGGTGGCGCGCCGACGATACCGGCGCGTGCCTGGTCTCCGCACTGTCGCAGCGTCGACGCTGTACTTCCTCGTGTCGTTCCCCCTGGGGACGGCGTACTTCGTGTTCGTCGCAGTGGGCGTCGCGGTCGGCGTCTCCCTGCTGGTGTTCGTCGTCGGCGTGGTCGTGCTGGCGGCCGTCGCGGCGGCCGCGCGCCGCGTCGCCGCGTTCGACGCCGCGCTGGGCGCCCGGTTGTTCGACGTGCCGGCGCCGACGCTCGCGGCGCCGCGCGCCTCGGACGGCCTGTTCGACGCCGTCGTCGCCGAACTGTCGACGCCCTCGGGCTACCGCGCCGTCGCCTACTTGCTCGTGCGGTGGGTCGTCGGCGTCGCCGGGTTCACGTTCGTCGTGACGTGGCTGACGCTCGCGGGCGCGCTCCTCGGCGCGCCCCTCTACTACGACCACTCGGAGTTCACGGTCGGCGTCGTCGACGTCTGGGAAGTCGAGACGATGCCCGCGGCGCTCGCCGTCGCCGTGGTCGGCGCCGTCGTCGCAGTCCTGGGCGCCGTCGTCGTCGCGCCGGCGGGCCGCGTCGCTGCGCGCGCTGCGTCGTACGTCCTGGAACTGCCGCGGCCGGACGCCTAGAAGAGCGCGGACACGCCGAGGAACGCGGCGTAACTCACGCCGAGCGCGAGCGCCAGCGACGCCACCCACGCCAGCACCGTGAACAGCATCTTGCGCTTGCTGACGCCGCCGCCCGTCGACGCCGCGTACCCCGACCCGACGATTGCGCTGACGATAATCTCGTTGAAGGAGACGGGAATCCCGAAGAAGACGGCGGTCTGCGCGATGGCGAAACTCGGGATGAGCGCGGCAATCGACCGGCGCGGCCCCAGCGACGAGTAGTCCTGGCTGATGGCCTTAATCATGCGGGGCGCGCCCGTCCACGACCCGACGAGCAGGCCGATGCCGCCGCCGACGAGGACGTACGTGAGGGGGACGTCGCCGCCGACCAGCGGGAGCAGCGGGCCGACGGCGAGGCCGACCTGGCTGCCGCCCGCGGAGAACGCGACGAGGCCGCCGAGCGCGAGCAGGAAGTGGCGCTGCCCGCGCTCCGGGTCGCCCGCGATGTCACGGGCGAGCACGGCCGCGACCAGCACGGCGGCGACGAGCGTCACGCCCACCTGGACGGCGAGTTCGGACTGGCCGGCCTCGGCGGCCGCGGCGCGCGCCAGCGACCGACTGACGCCGGACGGCCCGAGGAACACGAACTGGATGTTCGCGATGATGGCGCCGACCACCGCGCCCAGCACGGGCACGGTGACGGCGTCCCGGTCGATGCCGCGGAGGCCGCGCGCGGTCACGTACGCGACGCCGCCGCCGACGAACGGCACGAGCACCCACAGCGTGCCGATTTGCTGGTACTTCGCCCACGCCGGCGCGCCGCCCATCGCCAGTCCCGTGCCGACGACGGCGCCAGTCACGGTGAACGCGGTGGCTATCGGGTAGCCGGTGAACACGCCGATGGCGACCAGGGTCGCCGCGATGATGAGCGCCGTCGTCGCGGCCAGCGGCGTCAGCGGGTCGCCGATGATGAGGTCGCGCCCGACCGCTTCGGAGACGTTCGCGCCCTGGAAGACGGCGCCCGCGAACCCGAGGATGCCGACGACGAACCCCGCGCGCATCACTGTAATCGCGTTCGCGCCGACCGCCGGCGCGAACGGCGTCGACCCCGACGACCCGGCGCCGATGGCCCACGCCATGAACAGGCTCGCTATCGCAGCGACCACGAGTACCGCGAGTCCTGCTCCAGCCATTACTGGCTCTCTCCGTGCGGCCACCGTAAGTGACTACCGACCCACGTGCGTCGCGCCGGTTCTGTCCGTCAGTTCCGGGCCAGCACGGTGCCGTAGTCGAGAACAGTCCCGTGGCTCAGTTCCGCGTGGACTTCGGTTCGTCCTCGTCGCCCTGCTCGGGCGGCTCCACGCCCTCGACGGCTTCCGCCACCTCCGTCTCGCGCTCGGTGTCGACGTGCCACCGCTCGACGTCCTCGAAGGACTCCAGGTGTTCTCGCACCGCGTCCTTCAGGTCGTCGTCGTTGACGTTCACCTCGAACACGAACTCCTCCTGACTGCGGATGCGCTGGAGGTTCGCGGACACCAGGTCGTTGTCGAAGTAGTACGGCGCGACCTGCGTCATCACGTTCTGGTAGACGACGTTCTCGACCTTCCGGAGCGCCTGCCGGCCGGCGGTGTCCGCCGCGCGCTTGACGTGGTTCAGGGAGTCCTGCCACTTCTCGACGGCCGTGTCGGCCTCGCCCTCCTCGAGTTCCTCGTAGGACTCCGTGAGGCGTTCGCCGGCCTCCTGGAGTTCCTCGTCGGGCGACGTCCCCTCCTTCTCGCCGGCGCTCTCGCCGACGCTCGCCTGCTCGGCGGTCTTCTCGCTGACTTCCTCCTCGATGCGTTCGTGCGACTTCGGCCGCCAGTCGTTCCACTCCTCGAACGCCTCGGGGTACTCGTCGTGGGCGCCGGCGCCGCGGAGCGCCTGCGTCACTCGCTCCCCGTGTTCGACGACGTCGCCCCACGTGCCGCGTTCTTTGAACCCGGCGACGCTCTCCTCCATCGTTGCCCGGTCTATGGCGTGCGACAATAAACCTCTTGTCGCTGGCGTGTGTCCATACCGCACGATACGCGCGTAGTAGCTGGTTTTAAGCGGTCTCGGAGTCCGGTCGTACGTATGCCCATCGAGGACCGCGGCGACGCGAAAGTGCTGACGCACGCGCTGGCGAAAGACACGCTCTCGCGCATCCGAGACGTCGAGACCGAACAGGTGGAGTTCCGGAAGGGCCTGGTGAAACTCGGCCGCATCTCCGGGTACGAAATCATCGACGGCGCGATGGAGACGGAGTTCGTCTCCCTGGAGACGCCGCTGACGGAGACGACCGGCGAGCGCGTGAAGGGTCTGGACGACGTCGTCATCATCAACGTCCTTCGCGCCGCGACGCCGTTCGTGGAAGGCCTCCTGAAGGCGTTCCCGCGCGCGAAGCAGGGCGTCATCAGCGCCGGCCGCGACGAGGAAGCCGGCATGAACGAGGCGGGCGAGTTCCCCATCACCATCGACTACGTGAAACTCCCGGAAATCCGCGAGGAGGACACCGTCATCGTCGCCGACCCGATGCTCGCGACGGGGTCGACGATGTGCACCGTCCTCGACCACGTCACCGACGAGATGCCCGACGGCGGCGTCGAAGACCTCTTCGTGCTGTCCGCGGTGAGCGCGCCGGACGGCCTCATCCGGGTCGGCGACCAGTTCCCGGACGCCGACCTGCTCACGGTCGCCATCGATGACCACCTCGACGACAACGGCTTCATCGTCCCCGGCCTCGGGGACGCCGGCGACCGCGCGTTCCGCACGACGTAGCGGCGCGCGACTCGCACCCTCACGTTGAAGGCGTTGCCCGTCCTCGTCGCCCGTATGAGCGAGGACGCGGACACCGACCCCTGTGAGTGGTGCGGGGACGCCGTCGCCGACCCCCTCTCGCGCACCGTCCGAGTGACGGTCGACCGCTCGCAAATCGACAGCCAGCGACTCTGCCCGGAGTGTTTCGCCAACTGGATCGACCGCTTCGAGACCGAGATGCGGCCCGAGGACCCAGACCCGGCGCCCGAACCCACCCAGCACAACGACGACACGGACATCATCGTCGACTGACCCTGCCGCTGTCCCCGCGCCTGCCCCTGCCGCTGTCCCCGCGCCTGCCCCTGCCGACCCCTCCGTTTCAACTCCCGGACGCCGCGCAGTCCCGCGGTTTCTCGACTCGCGCTCGCCGGACGAAACGCACCCCCGGAACGGTACCGAACACTATTGAGGCGTCCCGAGCGCTAGGATTTCCCGCTCGCTCCGCCGCCGTGCTCATCGTCTGCGTCCCCGCCGTTTCACTCCTCGTCGTCGGCGCCCTCGCCGTTTCACTCCTCGCCGTCTGCACCCTCGCCGTCTGGGTTCTCGCGGTCGCCGGCGGTGAGGCCGTCGTTGCGTGGCCGGTCGAGCGCGCGGTCGGCGTCGCTGTGGTCGTCGTAGCCGTCGAACCAGCGGACGATGCGTTCGATGCGGTCGACGACGTGACCGGGTTCGCCCGAGCGCGATAGCTCGTGGCCCTCGCGCGGGTAGCGCACGAGGCGCGTGGCCACGTCCTGTTTCTTCAGGGAGAGGTAGAACAGTTCCGCGGTGTTCGCGGGCGTCCGGTAGTCCTGCTCGGAGTGAATCAGCAGCGTCGGCGTGTCGACGTAGTCGACGTACGCGGCGGGCGACTGCTCCCAGAGGAACTCGGGGTCGCTCCACGGCACCGCGCGGAAGTCGCCCTCCACGAGTTTGTAGGCGTCCGTGGAGCCGTAGAACCCCGTGAGGTCGTAGACGCCGCGCTGGGCGACAGCGCCCGCGAAGAAGTCGGTGTGGCCGACCACCCACGCGGTCATGAACCCGCCGAAGCTCCCGCCCGTGACGAACGCGTTCTCCGCGTCGACGTACTCGCGGTCGGCGACCTGGCGGGTGCCAGCCATCACGTCCTGCATCGTGACGTCGCCCCAGTTGCGCTCGATGGCGGTCATGAACGCCTCGCCGTAGCCCGTGGAGCCGCGCGGATTACACCAGAACACGACGTAGCCGCGCGCCGCCAGCGTCTGGAACTCGTGCCACATCGACCCCGTCGTCGACCACATGCGGTGCGGGCCGCCGTGGATTTCGACGGCGAGCGGATAGGTCTCCTCCGGACTGAAGTCCGGCGGCGTCAACACCCACCCCTGGATTTCTTCGCCGCCGGACTCGAACGTTATCTCCTCGGGTTCGCGGACGGCGCGGTCGTCGAGGTAGTCCGCGTTCACGCGCGTGAGGCGTGCTTCCTCCGCGCCCGCCGGCGTCGCCGCAACGACGTCGCTCGGGTGGTCCCACTCGGACTGCACGACGCCGACGGTGTCCCGGGAGACCGAGAAGCCGTGGACGTGCCGGTCGCCGCCCAGCACGACCTCGACGCCGGACTCGTCCTCGCGCTCGGGGTCGAGGCGCCGGAGGACGTAGCCGCCGTGGTCTGGCGTGCAGACGTAGAGGTGGTCGCCGTCCGGCCCCCACTCGGGCGCGTGACTCGGGTTCCAGAGTTCGAGGTCGCGGTCGAGGCCGGCGGTCGGACGCGTCACGTCGCCCCTCGACCGCTCGAACACCTCGAGTTCGGTCTGCGCGAGCGTCGGGTCGTCCTCGGGCGTCGTCGTATACGCGATGCGGTCGTTGGTCTGGGTGGCGTCCACGGCCAGCGACGGCCCCCAGCCCTCCACGACGGTGACGGTCTCCGTCTCGGTGCTGTCGGGGTCGTACGCCTCGACCTCCCAGCGGAGTTCGTCGTCGCTCCCGTACCGAATCGGATAGTAGAGGTCGCCGTCGCCCCACGCCGGCCGGAGGCAGTCGACCTCGCCCTCGGTGACGCGCTCGACGTCGTTGCCGTCCAGGTCGACGAGGTAGACGTGGGCGCGCGCGCCGTCAGCGTACGACTCGTGACTCCGGTAGACGTGCCGGTCGATGACGCGCGGGTCTGGGGCCTCGCGCTCGTACTCCTCGCCCACGTCGAGGTCGTGGTCTTCCTCGACTTCTTCGGGGCGCACGGACTGCACAAACACGATGCGGTCGCCGTCCGGCCCCCACGCGATGCTGGAGACGCCGCCGACCACGTCCGTCACTTGTTCGGCCTCGCCGCCGTCCGTCGGCACCACCCACAACTGGGGGCGGTCGTCGCTCGCGCCTCTCGTCGACACGAACGCGATGCGGTCGCCAGAGGGACTCCACGCCGGTTCGCTGTCCACGCCCTCCGCGACCGTGTACCGCTGTGGCTCGCCGCCGCCCACGGGCACGACGTACACCGTCGCCTCGTACTCCTCGTCGGACTCCGGCGTCTGCTGGACGTACGCGACGCGGTCGCCGCCCGGAGACACTGACGGGTGGGAGAGCCGCGAGAACTCGAAGTAGTCCGCCGCCTCGACCGTTTCCATGTCCGTGGATGGGCGCGGCCGACGAAAGGCGTTGTGCTACCCGT
>JBDGQF010000394.1:0-6304 GCA_042219255.1 Halobacterium sp.
CCACGTAAAGACGAACGGCGACCGGAGGGAGCCGTGAGCAGCGTGGTTGAGTAGTGACGTGCTAGGCGTCGAGCGAAGCGAGACCCTGGAGCCGCTTTGGTCGCGCGTTATGGGACGCCTTCGGATTCGTGGCGTTTGTAGAGGTAGTAGACGGCGAGTGGGACTTGGAGGGGTTGGGCGATGACACCGGCGAGGCCGATGAGGCCGTACAGCATGGGGTCTGGCGTCCAGTCGCCGGTGGTTGCGGCGACTGCGTCGGCGTCGAGGTAGATGGCGACGGGGAAGAGGAGGGAGAGGAGCATGCCGATGGAGGCGAGCACCATGACGGCGAGCATGACGAGGACGAAGCCGATGCCGGCGCCGGCGCCCATGGGCATCTCCATCCAGACGCCGTGCTGGACGGTGGTGGCGCCGGTGAGTGCGAGCGCGACGGCGGCGACGCCGATGGCGAAGCCGACGACGGTGGCGAGGACGAAGTAGACGGGGAGTGCGGCGACCCAGTACCACCACCGGGAGTCCGGTGGCGGACTCGGCGCGTGGCTGTCTCCGCGGTCTGGGTCGCGTGGGGCGTCGGGAGCGCCGGTGTCCGTGGTGTCGGCGCTCGCGGGCGTGTCGGCGTCCTCGGAGGGCATACGCTGGTGTTCGCTCGGTCGCGTCAAAAACCTGTAGGGCGGATTCGGTGTGTCGGCCGGTCGCGCGGGCTTAGAGGGCGTCGCGGTAGGCTTCGATGGTGCGTTCGACGTCCTCCTCGGTGTGGGCGTAGGAGACGAACTGGGACTCGTACTGGTTCTGGGAGAGGAGGACGCCGTCGTCGAGCACTTGCGGGCGGAACACGCGGTTCCAGCGTTCGACGGCGCCGCGGTCGACGTCCGCGCCGTTCTTCGGGCAGTACTCGAAGCGGTCGCAACTGGGGTCTTGCCTGCAGCCCTTCGCGCACGCGCCGGACTGGGCGTCGCCGCCGCGCGTGAACAACACCTTGAACATGCTGTCGGTGCCGGCGACGGTGTAGGACGGCGCCTGTTCGGCGACGACGTCACGGAGTCCCTCACGCAGTTGTTTTCCGAGGCCGTTGACGTGCTCGTAGACGTCGTTCTCGGCGGCGAACTGGAGGGTTTCGAGGCCGGCGGCCATCGTGACTGGGTGGCCGGAGAACGTGCCGGCCTGGAAGACGTCGCCGACGGGCGTGAAGTGCTCCATGACGTCGGTGCGGCCGCCGATGGCGCCGACGGGGAAGCCGCCGCCGACGATTTTCCCGAACGTGGTGAGGTCTGGCGTGATGCCGTACTTGGACTGCGCGCACCCGAGGCCGCCGACGCGGAAGCCCGTGATGACTTCGTCCCAGACGAGGAGCGCGCCGTTGTCGCGCGTGAGGTCGCGCAGCGTCTGGTGGTAGCCGTCGATGGGCGCGACGATGCCCTTGTTCGCGAGGACGGGTTCGACGAGCACGCACGCGATGTCGTCGCCGTGCTCTTCGAACACCTCGGTGACGGCGTCGGTGTCGTTGAACGGCACGGGAATCGTGTGTTCGGCGAACGACGCGGGGATGCCGGCGCTGGACGGCCCGCGCTCCTCGTTGTCGCCCTCGACGAGCGTGGACTCCTGGGCGCCGTGGTAGCCGGCCTGCATCACGACGATTTTGTCGCGGCCGGTGTAGCCGCGCGCCAGCCGCACGGCGGACGTGGTGGCTTCGGTGCCGGAGTTGACGAACCGCACCTGTTCGACGCTGGGGACGTGGCGCGCGAGGAACTCCGCGTGCTCGACTTCCAGTTCCGTGGGGAGGCCGTACATCGGGCCTTCGTTGGCGCGGCGCTGGATGCCGGCTTCGACGGGTTCTGGGAGGTCGTGGCCGAGCAGGAGGGGGCCGAGGCCCATCACCCAGTCGACGTAGCGGTTGTCGTCCGCGTCGACGACGTGCCCGCCGTCGCCTTTTCGGACGAACGTGGGGTAGGGCTGTGGCGCGGCGCGCACGCTGGAGTTGACGCCGCCGACGAGTACGTCGAGCGCGCGGTCGTAGAGGTCGCGCGAGGTCTCGCGTTCCATACGCGGCACTTCGGTGGGTCGGGGAAAATACCTGATGGGTTCCGTGTTCGTCCCGCTGGCGGCGCCGCCAGCGGCCGAGTATCTCACGCCCCAGTCTGTTCGGCGGCCTGGTCGGCGAACAGGAGGCCGAACGCGTCCCAGACGCCGTGGACGGCGATGACGACCGGGAGGCTGCGCGTCCAGAGGTAGAGCGCGAGCAACACGAGCGTCGGTTGTGCCATCTGGAGCGCGGCGCCGGTGCTCCAGCGGTCGCCGACGTGCGCCCACAGGAACGCCACCAGCGAGACGGCCGCGCCGAGCAGCGGACTGCCCGTGAGCGCGGCGACGCGCTCGATGGTGTAGCCGCGGTAGGGGACTTCTTCGGTGACGCCCGCGGTGGCGGCGACGGCGAACCGCTGGGGAATCGAGAAGGCGGCGAACTCGGCGAGGCCCTCGTTCATCTCGTCGGCGCTGTCCATGCGTTCGCGCACCGGCGCGAGCAGCACCGTCGTCGCGAGCATCGCCGCGAGGCCGACGGCGGTGTAGTACGCGAACGGCACCGTGCCGGGGAACGTCCACCCAATCGAGGCCAGCGCCGCGTCCTCGACGACGAGGACGTAGCCGGCGACGGCGGCGGGCACCAGCCACTTCCAGGCGTGTTCTTCGAGCGAGTCCTCCGGCCGGTCGAGTGCGTCCTGGACGCGCGAGACCGCCTCGAACCCGCCGAGCGCGACGACCAGGCCGACCAGCGTGACCAGGGCGTTCACTGCGAGACTCCTCCGTGGCCGCGGTCTTCTGGCGGCCCGCCGTCTGGTGGTGTCCGCGCGTGGCAGCGGTCCGGCCGCCTGACGCGTCTCGTACCGGCCACCGCAGTCCGTTCGAGTAGCATCGGCTGGGTGTCACGTGGGCGGACACGTGCGATAAAAGTTGCCGGCGTCCGCGCAGCGGGCCGTTGCACCCGTCCCGCGTCGTTCGCGCGCTGTCGCTACGCGGTGCGACGGCGAGGCCAGCCACAGAAGCAGGAGCGTCCGGAAGACGGACGAGTCGCCGGCCGCCGGGCAGTCGGGCGGGCGGCCAGCACACACACGGTGAGCACAGTCCGGAGTCAACTCGTCACTCGGTCACGTCGCGATACGACCACCTCCGTCGTCGACGCGTGGCGGCGCCGCCGGCGTCGAGCCCGCCCGCTGGTGGTGGACAGTGTCGGTCGGGTTCTGGTAGCGTCGACGAGCGAGGGCGGCGCCAGCGGACGCTCCCGTGGCCGCTGTGCGGCCCCCTCTCGCTGGTGTACGGGCGTCCACGTCCTCGCTCGATACCGGGGCGTTCGTTCCACGCATCGACAGTGCAGTGACAGCACGCCCTCCAATGTAAAACTTTGCTTGACAAACTACCAATTTAATACTCTATAGGTGTATGTACGTCGAGAATACAACCGTGTTAATGCAGTATAAGGTCGGACACTGTCCAGAAACGCGGCCATTCGTCCAGAACGACTGGACGACTGGGCACCACCGCAGTACCAGCGTGGAACGCGGAACGAGCGAGCGCGCGTAGCAGGCGAACAAGGCCTGAGTTCCGCGAGAACGAGCTTTCCGGCGTCAGAGCGACTCGGCGACGTCCTCGGCGAAGTACGTGACGATGAGGTCTGCGCCCGCGCGCTTGATGGACAACAGGGACTCCCGGGCCGTCTCCTCGACGTCGAGCCAGCCGTTGTCCGCGGCGGCGTGCAGCATCGCGTACTCGCCGGAGACGTTGTACGCCGCGACCGGCCGGTCGAACTCGCGGCGCACGTCCGCGACGACGTCCAGGTACGGGAGCGCCGGCTTCACCATCAGGACGTCCGCGCCCTGCTCGACGTCCAGCGCGACCTCTCGCGCGGCCTCGCGGCGGTTCGCCGGGTCCATCTGGTAGTGCCGGCGGTCGCCGAACGCCGGCGCGCCGTCCGCCGCGTCACGGAACGGCCCGTAGAACGCCGACTCGTACTTCGCCGCGTAGGACATGAGGGGCACGTCCTCGAACCCGGCGTCGTCCAGCGCCCCACGGATTGCGGCGACCATCCCATCTGTCATCGACGACGGCGCCACCATCTCCGCGCCCGCCTCCGCGTGCGACACCGCCGTCTCCGCCAGCAAGTCCAGCGTCTCGTCGTTTTTCACCGTCAGGTCCGGGTCGTCGCTCGCGCCGTGTTCGAGCACGCCGCAGTGCCCGTGACTCGTGTACTCGCAGAGGCAGACGTCCGTAATCACGTACGCGTCCGTCTCACTCGTGATGCGGCGCACCGCCTCCTGCACCACGCCGTCCTCCGCGTACGCGCGCGTCCCGTGCTCGTCCTTCGACTCCGGAATCCCGAACACGATGACCGCCTCCACGCCAGCCTCCAGCACTTCCTCCACGCGCGCCACCGCCTCCTCGACTGGCACGCGCTCGTGCCCCGGCATCGACTCGATAGGCACGCGCTCCTCGGCCGTCGCGTCCACGAACACCGGCGCCACGAAATCCGACGGCGCCAGACTCGTCTCCGACACCAGGCCGCGCACGCCGTCCCGCCGCAACCGCCGCGGTCTGTCCGTCAAGTTCATGCGCGCTACTCGGTCCTCCGCCACAAAAGGGTCCGCGAAACCGGCGTCTGTCCCCAGTTCGTGCACCGACACGGTGGATGAACGATACCGCCTGAAAGCCGTCGGTCGGCTACAGCCCCGCGACTCGCTGTCGCCGACGGCCCCGCCCTCGTCGCGGTCAACGGCCCGCTCGACGGCTACCTCATGTCGACGCTCGGCACGGCGTGGGCGTTCTACGTCGGCGGCGCGTTCGCGCTCTCCGGCGTCGCGACGTTCGTCACCGTGCTCGTCCGCACGCACGGCGCCGGCGCGCTCACCGAGTGGTGACCGACGCCTCGGCTCGCTGACTGAAACTCCGTTCAGCGAACACCTAACTCCCCGCAGGCCAGTCCATCGCGTATGCCCGGTGCGATGTTCGCGGCCGGCGACTCCGTCACCCTCCGCACCATCGAGGAGGACGACCTTGAGTTCCTCGCCGCCGGTCGCAACGACCCCGAAATCAGGCGCCCCCTGACGGTGAACAGGCCCTCCAACGTCGAACAGAACCGCGGCTTCTTCGAGGACGCCATCTCCTCCGAGGAGGACGTGAACCTCCTTATTTGCCGAACTGACGGCGAAGACTCCGCGAGCGACGCGGACGCCGAGGACGCTGACGGCGGTGAGTCGACGAACGACGACGGCGCGGACAGCGAGTCCGCTGACGGCGACGCAGAAGTCGGCGACGGCGCGACGCCCGTCGGCATGCTCTCGCTGTTCGACGAGGACGACATCGCCGGCACCGCGACGCTCGCGTACTGGGTGCTCCCCGAACACCAGGGCAACGGCTTCTGCACGGAGGCGACGGGCCTGCTCTGCGAGTACGCGTTCGCGGAGCGCCGCCTGAACAAACTCCGCGCGGACGCCCTCGCGACCAACGACGGCTCCCAGCGCGTCCTGGAGAAACTCGGGTTCGTCGAGGAGGGCGTGCTACGCGAGGAGAAGTTCGTGTACGGCGAGTACGTGGACGTCTACCGGTACGGCCTGCTCGCCGACGACTGGGAGGGGGTGTGAATGCCCGGGCCAGTGTTCGCGACGGGCGACACCGTCTCCCTGCACACCATCGAGGAGGACGACCTCGGGTTCGTCCAGCGCGGCCGCAACCACCCCGACATCCGCCGGCCGCTCACCGACGCCGACCCGCGGAACCGCGAGCAAGTCCGCGAGTACTTCGAGAACAACGTCTCCAGCGACGACGGCTTCGGGCTCCTAATCTGCGTGGACGAGTCGACTGCTGGCACTGACTCGCCGCGGCCGGCGTCGAGCGCCGAGGACGCGGAACCGGTGGGCGCCGTGCACGTGCCCTGGGTGCGCGACAAGCACGGCTCGGGGATGCTGATGTACTGGGTGCTGCCCGAACACCAGGGGAACGGCTACGTCACCGAGGGCACGTCGCTGCTCCTGGACTACGCGTTCGAGGAGCGACGGCTCGCGAAAGTGTACGCCATCGTGCTGGAGACGAACGAGGGCTCCCAGCGCGTCCTGGAGAAACTCGGCTTCGAGCGCGAGGGCGTCCACCGCGCGGAGACGTTCCTCGACGGCGAACGCCTCGACAACTACCGGTACGGCCTGCTCGCCGACGAGTGGCTGGACGCCTCACAAACCTGACTGAAGTCGGTTTCAGCGAGCATATAACCGCCCTGGCGTCTTCCAGACAGGTATGCCAGGCCCAGCCTTCGCGGAGGGCGAGA
>JBDGQF010000163.1:0-6282 GCA_042219255.1 Halobacterium sp.
AGCGTCGCTGCTCCCGGAGACCCTCGGCGAACGGGTGCAGGGAGTCGCGCCCGACCCAGACGCGTCGCTCGCGGCGCGCGTCCTCGCGGAGACGTGGCGCACCGTCCTCGCTGCCGTCGTCGCAGTTGGCGTCGGCGTCGTCGGCTACGTGCTCGCGTCTCCGTTCCTGCTCGCGAGCGTGCCGCCGAACGAGGGCATCGGACTGTTCCCGCCGCGCACGCACGCAGTCGGCGTGCTCCTCATCTACGGGAGCCTGCTCGCGCTGTTCACCACGTACTTCTTCACGCGGTACACCGACATCGAAGACGCCAGCGCGCGCGGCGTCCTGCTCTCGGTCGTGGGCGTCGCGCTCGCCGTCGCCGTCGCCGGTCTCCTCGGTGACCTCGGCGGCATCGCTGTCCTCCTGCCCGTCGTCGCGGCCGGCTGGATTGCGATGCGTTCCCGTGACTCCGCGGGCTTCGAGACCACGCTCGCCGTCGCCGGCGTCGGCCTCGTGCTCTCGATGGAACTCGTGCACGCCCGCGTCCACCCGTTCGAACTCGCGCGCTGGAACACCACCCTCAAGGTCGCAATCCAGGGCTGGGTGTTCGCCGGCCTCGCCGCCGGCCCGATTACGGCGATTCTCCTCAGCGACGTCTGGGACGTGCTCTCCACGAACTCCCTCCGGGCGTCCACGGGCACGGCGCTCTCCGGTGGTGTGGTCGCCGTCGTGCTCGCGTTCGTGCTCGTCGCGTCCGGCATGTTCGCGCCACTCGTCGTCGCGACGGACGTCGTCGAACCGTACACGAACGAGGACGTCGAACCGTCCCTGGACGGCTACGCCGAACACCGCGCCGACCACCCAAAGCAGATGGCGGCGATGGACTGGTTCGAAGCGAACGTCAGCGACACCCAGTCCGTCCTCTGGATGGAGCGCCAGACCGGCACGCCCACGTTCGTCGAGAAACCGGGACTGGAACGCGGCTGGGAGAACCCCGTCTCCACGCTCACCGGCCTGCCGACGGTCGCCGGCTGGTTCCACGAGACCGGCTACCGCGGCGACGCACCCTACTACCAGCGCGTCAGCGACGTCAACATCATCTACGAGACCACCGACGCCCGCTCGCGCGCCGTCCTCCTCGACAAACACGACGTCCAGTACGTCTGGGTCGGCCCGCTCGAACGCGAGAAGTACGACGTCGCCCAGATGGGCGACGACCCAGGCATCGAGGCCGTCTACCAGAACGAGCAAGTCACCATCTACCGCGTCGACCACGACGCACTCGTCGACCGGAACGCGACCGCGTAGGCAGGCCCACCGGCGCCACCGGAGACTCGAATTCTGCGCGTCGAACGCCCTACGCCTGCAAGCGGGCGTTTCAAGTGTCTCAACGGGATACGTACCCACAACGAATGAGCGAGGACTTCTACGAGGTACTCGGCGTCTCCCGGGACGCCTCCGAGGACGAAATCAAGCAGGCCTACCGCGAGAAAGTCTCGGAGTACCACCCGGACGTCAGCGACGACCCGGACGCCGAACAGAAGTTCAAGAAAATCCAGAAAGCCAAGGACGTCCTCACCGACGACGAGAAACGCCAGCAGTACGACCAACTCGGCCACGAACACTTCACGCAAGCCGAGAAACGCGGTGGCGCCGGCGGCGCCGGTGGCGCAGGCGGCATGGGCGGCCCGTTCGGCGGCGGAGGCGGTGGTGGCGGCATGGGCGACATCTTCGACCAGTTCTTCGGCGGCGGCCGCGGCCAACAGGGCCCCCAGCAGGGCCGCGACCTCCGCACCCGTCTCACCATCACTCTCCAGGAAGCCCACGACGGCGTCCAGAAGCAAGTCACCGTCCGCCGCCCCGAACGCTGCCCGGACTGCGACGGCGCCGGCTACCCCGACGACGCCGACGTCCGCACCTGCCCACAGTGCGACGGCCAAGGCCAAGTCACCCAGGTCCGCCAGACGCCGCTCGGCCGCGTCCAACAGACCCAGCAGTGCTCGCGCTGCGGCGGCGACGGCGAACTCCACTCCGAATCCTGCGACACCTGCGGCGGCAGCGGCCAGACCCGCGAACAAGCCACCCTCACCGTCGACGTCCCCGCAGGCATCCGCACCGGCCAGACCCTCCGCATGGACGGCGAAGGCGCGCCAGGCGACAAAGGCGCCCGCAACGGCGACCTCCTCGTCGAAGTCGACGTCGAAGACCACCCCGACTTCGAACGCGACGGCGACGACCTCCACCACCGCCACCCCGTCTCCTTCCCACAGGCCGTCTTCGGCGACGAAATCGAAGTCCCCACCCTCGACGGCGGCGCCACCTTCGACCTCGACGCCGGCACCCAGAGCGGCGAAACCTTCCGCCTCAAAGGCAAAGGCATGCCCCGCCTCCGCGGCCGCGGCCACGGCGACCTCTACGTCACCGTCCAAGTCGTCACCCCCGAATCCCTCAACGACGAACAACGCGACGCCCTCGAACAGTTCGCCGAAGCCGGCGGCGAGGACATCGACGTCGACCAGGGCTTCTTCGACAAACTCAAGAACTCCTTCTGAGCGACCTTTTGCGCTGCGGGCGCGCTCCGCGCGCCCTCGGCAAAAGCTCGGACAAAAGCACTCCTCGCTCCCTGCGGTCGCTCGTCGGCCTCCGCTCACTCGCTGCTCACGGCTCGCTACGCTCGCCGTTCGCGTTCTGCGGCGCTCCGCGCCGCGAACCGCTCGTTCACGGAGTAAACCGCGGCCTTCGGGTTCTTCGAACCGCTCAGGCCGCGGATGCTGGCTCGTCAGTTTCCTATCCGGCAGACTCACCGTGGTCTGCGTAGGTTCAAGTAGGAGACCGGTACCAGCCCGTGGCGTGACGTGAGAACCGTCCGGTGCGTTCGGACGCGGAACGGCGGCAGCGCGCACCGGTGTAGTCCGCCGCCTGCAAGCCCTGCTCGGCTACTCGCGGCCGACTACTCCTCCTCGTAGTCGTAGAAGCCCTTGCCAGTCTTCTTCCCGAGGTCGCCGGCGTCGACTTTGCGCTTCAGGAGGTACGCCGGCTTGTAGCGGTCGCCGAGTTCCTCGTGGAGCGTCTCGCTGGCGTCATAACAGATGTCTAGCCCGATGTGGTCGGCGAGCTCCAAGGGGCCCATCGGCACGTTCGTGCCGAGTTTCATTCCCTTGTCGATGTCCTCCTTCGACGCGACGCCCTCGTCGAACGCGCGGATGCCCTCGTTTATCCACGGCATCAGGATGCGGTTCGTCACGAACCCGGGCTTGTCGTCGGACTCCCAGGTCTCCTTCCCGACCGCCTCGGCGAAGTCGTGCGCGAGGTCGACGACGGCGTCACTGGACTTCTCGCCGACCACTACTTCTACGCCCTTCATCACGGGCACGGGGTTCATGAAGTGGAGGCCGACGATGCGGTCTTCGCGCTGGGTCGCCGCCGCGATAGTCGTAATCGAGAGCGTGGACGTGTTCGTCGCCAGCGGCACGTCATCGGGGACTTCGTCGTCCAGTTCCGCGAAGATGTCGCGCTTGATGTCCATGTTCTCGACCGCGGCCTCGATGACGAAGTCGGACTCAGAGAAGTCCGAGAGGTCGGTCGTCCCCGTGATGCGGTCGAGTATCTCGTCCCGTTCGTCCTCGCCGACCTCGCCCTTCTTCACGAGGTGGTCGAGGGAGTCCTCGATGCGGTCGAAGCCGTCCTCGACGAACTCCGCCTCGATGTCCCGCATCACGACGTCGTAGCCAGCAGTCGCGCTCACCTGGGCGATGCCCGCGCCCATCGTCCCGGCGCCGACGACGCCGACGGTCTCGATGTCTTCGATGTCGCGCATGGTCGACGCTGCGACGGGCTGACACCTAAGGATGCCGGAACGTGGAAACACTCAAGCACCTCCGGGGGCTTCCTTCCGGCAACCGTGCCACCCGAGGACACGCGGGACGCGTTACTGTCGCTGCAGCAGGTCGGCCCAGCCACGGCCGACGTGCTGGCCGACGCCGGCGTCGACGCGGAAGCCGTCGAATCGAAGGCCGTCTCGCACGCACAGCTCGTCGACCTGGGCGTGAATCCCGGCGTGGCCGCGCGCATCCGGCGCGAGCACTCGCTGCAGTGGTCGTTCGAGGGCGGCGAAGACCTCGACCGGCGCGCCGAACAGGTGCGCGGCCTGCAGGACGACGAGCGCGACTGGGTGGCCGCGAGCTACGGCGACGAGGCGTCCGCGGACGGCAGCGGCGACGCGACCGCCGAGGAGGCCGCGTGGCGCGAGGGCCAGGGAGCCGTCGTTGGGGACGAGCGTGCCGCAGACGATGACGACCCGACGGTCGAGGAGTCGGCGTGGCGGAGCAAGTCGTGGCCGAACGGCGACGACCACGAGTCCTCACTGGAGGCGGGCGAGGCGGCGTGGCGCGAGCAGTCGACGCCGACGCCCGTAACGGTGCTCGACGGTATCGCCGACGGCGACGCGAAACTGCTCGCTCGCGCCGGTGTGACGTCGGTGCGGAGTCTCGCGACGGCGCACGTCGAACAGGTTGCGGACTCGCTGGGCATCTCCACGGACGTCGTGGCGGCGTGGAAGGAGACGGCAAGGGAGCACGACGAGTAGTTACTCGGACTGTACTCAAAACCTCGAATTCTGGGGTTTGAGGCACGCTCGTGGACAGTTAGACACTTATACGTCGTTACCGCACGTTGGACTGATGCGTCCCTTCGAGGATTCTCCGATTGCCCGCGACGGGAAGGTACTGATTCTGGCGTACGACCACGGCCTCGAGCACGGGCCGGTGGACTTCGACCCGGTGCCGGAGACGATGGACCCGGGCGTCGTCTGGGACATCGCGACCCACGACGCCGTGTCGGCGATGGCCGTCCAGAAGGGCGTCGCCGAGAAGTACTATCCGTCCTACGAGGACGACGTGAACCTGCTCGCGAAGCTGAACGGCACGTCGAACCTCTGGATGGGGGAGCCGGACTCCGCGGTGAACTGGTCGGTGGACTACGCCGCGGAGGTCGGCGCGGACGCGGTCGGGTTCACGCTGTACGGCGGGTCGAACAACGAAATCGAGATGGCCGAAGAGTTCCGGGAGGCCCAGGAGAAGGCGCGCGAGCACGACCTGCCGGTGGTGATGTGGTCGTATCCGCGCGGCCAGGGGCTGAAGAACGACAAAGACCCGGAGACCATCGCGTACGCGGCGCGGCAGGCGCTGGAACTGGGCGCTGACATCGCGAAGGTGAAGTATCCCGGTAGTTCGGAGGACATGTCGTTCGCGGTGGACATGGCTGGGCCGACGGAGGTCGTGATGTCCGGCGGGTCGAAGACGAGCGACCGCGAGTTCCTGACGCAAGTGAAGGGCGCCATCGACGCGGGCGCGGTGGGGCTCGCAGTCGGTCGGAACGTCTGGCAGCGCGAGAACGCGGCGGCGTTCCTGGACGGACTGGAGGCAGTCATCTACGAGGATGCGAGCGTCGACGAAGCGCTCGATAGAATCTGATGGTCGTCGACCGAGTCTTCGAAGTGGTGGCGGACGCGGCGCCGGAAATCCGTGCGGGGTTGCCGGAGCGCCGCGCGAAGGCCGCGACGGAGAACGTCACCGGTGACGTCCAACTGGAGGCCGATGTGTGGGCCGACGACTTGCTCTGGGAGCGGTTCGCGGCCGTGGACGGCGTGAACTGGTACGCGAGCGAGGAGCGCGAAGCCCAGGAGACCGTCGGCGGCGCGGACGACGGGTACGCGGTGGCGGTCGACCCCCTGGACGGGTCGTCGAACGTGCAGTCGAACAACCCGTGTGGCACCGTCGTCGGCGTCTACGACGAGGAACTGCCGGCGTCCGGCCGGAGTCTCGTAGCAGCAGGGTTCGTCCTCTACGGGCCGATTACGACGATGACGGTGGCCCGGGACGGTGAGGTGACCGAGTACCTCGTCGAGGAAGACGGCCGCACGGACTTGGGCGCGGTGGAACTCCCGGACGACCCACTCGTGTACGGGTTCGGCGGCCGCGTGCCGGACTGGACGGCGGCCTTCGAGTCGTTCGTCCGGGACGTCGAGGAAGAGTTGAAACTCCGGTACGGCGGCGCGATGATTGCGGACGTGAACCAGGTGTTGACGTACGGCGGCGTGTTCGGGTATCCGGGCCTGCAGTCGCGACCCGAAGGAAAGCTGCGCGCGCACTTCGAGTCGATGCCGGTTGCGTACGTCGTGGAGGCGGCGGGCGGCGCGTCAAGCGACGGCACGCAGCCCCTGCTCGACTTGGAGCCGGACAGCCTGCATGAGCGCACGCCGACGTTCGTCGGTGACGAGGGCGTCATCGACGACCTGGAGGCCG
>JBDGQF010000063.1:0-85 GCA_042219255.1 Halobacterium sp.
TCAACCGCCACCGCGAGGACGAAGCCGACTTCTACCGCGACATCCTCGAACGCGAGCGCGAGTACGCCCGCACCAAGGCGTTCTG
>JBDGQF010000063.1:185-6258 GCA_042219255.1 Halobacterium sp.
GTAGCCGAACGCTCTTCTCCGCGACTTCTGGTAGCCGAACGCTCTTCTCCGCGACTTCTGGTAGCCGAACGCTCTTCTCCGCGACGCCCCGAACCAGTCCATGGACCTGTCTGTCGTCGACCTCTCGCCGATCCCGGACGGCGGCACCGCGACCGACGCTTATGCGAACACCGTCGAGGCCGCCCAGCAGGCTGAACGCCTCGGCTACGAGCGGTTCTGGGTCGCCGAACACCACGGGACGGCCGACCGCATCGCGGGGACGACGCCGGAAGTCCTCCTCGGCCACCTCGCCGCCGAAACCGAGGACATTCGCATCGGCTCCGGCGCGGTCTTGCTGAACCACTACCGGCCGCTGAAGGTCGCCGAACAGTTCGGCGCCATCGACGCGCTCGCCCCGGGCCGCGTGGACGCCGGCTTCGGCCGCGCGAACGGGTCGCCGGCCGTCGACCGCGCGCTCGGCACCGACCGCCACGTCACCGACCCGGACGCCGACCACCGCGAGAAAATCGAGGCCGTCGTCTCCCACCTCTACGACGACTTCCCCGCCGACCACGCGTACAGCGACATCGAAATTCCGCGCTCCGGCGCCGACCCGCCCGTGCCGTGGGTGCTCGGGTCGAGCCAGGCGAGCGCGAAAATCGCGGCACAGCTCGGGTTCCGCTTCTGTTTCGCGGCGTTCATCCGCCCGCAGTTCGCGGAGTACGCCTTCGAGGCGTACCGCGAGAAGTTCACGCAGACCGACCTCCCCGGGAGCGTGGACGAGCCGGAAGCGATGGTCGCCGTGAACGCCATTTGCGCCGACACCGACGAGGAGGCCGCGCGCCTGCGCGCCGTCGCGGAAGCGGCGTTCCAGCGCATGAAGCGCGGCGAGCGCGGCACGACGCCGTCCGTCGAGGACGCGATAGCGGAACTCGGCGGCGTCCCGGAGCCGACGCCGGAGCCGCTCGCGGACGGCGAGTGGCCGCGCGCCATCTCCGGGAGTCCGGAGACGCTCGCCGGCCTGCTCGACCAGCTCGCCGACCGCGTCGGCGTCGACGAAGTGATGATTCAGCACGCGCCACCAGACCACGAGACGGCGCTCCGGTCGCACGAACTCCTCGCGGACGCCGTCGGTCTGACGCCGCGCTGACGCGACGGGTTGGAGTAGGTCTGAGTGGCCAGCGGTTCCGGACTGAGACCAGAACGCGTTAGCACCTGCCCGCCCAGCCAACCGGTATGAGCGAGGAGGACGCGGACGCGACGCGCTACCTGGTGTGGCCGGAGGGCCTCCGGCCGCCGGACGTCGACGTGCCCGAGGGGTACGCGCTCCGGACGAGTCGCCTCGACGGCAGAGACAGGGACGCGGTCGCCGACCTGCTGGAAGGCGAGGGGTGTCCGGCCGACGACGACCACCTCGCGGCGTTCCGCGACCGCGTCCTCCCGAGCGGCTGTTTCGTCGCCGTCGAGCGCGCGACGAACGCCGTCGTCGGCACGTGCGCGGCGACCCACAACCCGGACGCGGGCCGCCACCACTTCCCGTTCGGCGGCGAAGTCGCGTGCCTCGTCGTCGACCCACACTACCGCCGCGAGGGGCTGGGGCGCGCGCTCGCCGCGGCGGCGACGCGCCGACTGCTCGAGGCCGGCTACGACAGCGTGCGCGCCGGCGTCGACCCGGAGCGGACGGCCGCACTCTCCCTGTTCCTGAACGCCGGCTACGCGCCCTTCCTGCTCTCTGAGGCGGATGTGGGCAGGTGGCGGGACGTCTTCGACGCGCTCGGCCTGCCGTTCGACCGCAAGCGCTGCGTGCGCGCCGACGCGGACTGATTCCTCAAGAGTCGTCGGCGACATCGAGCGCGCTCACGGGTCGTCGTCGACGGCGGCGAGCACGCGCTCGCGGAGTCCGGCGGCGTCGCTGGCGCGTTCGTCCGCCATCGAGATGTCCATGTTCTCGTTGACAGTCGTCTCGAGGGCGACGACGTGCGCGCCGGCGCGTGCCGCTGACTCGACGCCGTGGCCGGAGTCCTCCACGACGACGCAGTCCTCGATTGGGACGCCGAGTTCGTCGGCCGCCGCCTCGTAGAGGTCTGGCTCGGGCTTCCCGGGGACGTCCATCTCCGCGGCGTTCACCACCTCGTCGAAGCGGCCGTGGAGGCCGTGGGCGTCGAACGCCATCTCCACCCAGTGCGGGAACGAGGACGTGCAGACCGCCACGGGCACGCCGCGCTCGTCCAGTCCGTCCAGCAGGTCGTGGAAGCCGTCCAGGAGGTCGGCGCGGTCCGTGTAGATGGTCGCCGCGCGCTCGTCGAACAGCGCGAAGTACTCGTCGGCGGAAATCTCGGGGTCGTAGTGGTCGGCGAGCCAGTCGTACTGGTCGTAGACGTTCGCGCCGAGGACGTCTTCTGGGTCGACGTCGTCCCCGACGCCCGCCTCGTCGAGGATGTCCGCGACCGCTCGCTTCCAGTACCGCTCGGAGTCCACGATGACGCCGTCCATGTCGAAGATGACTGCGTGAGCCACACGCCGAGTTCGCGCGCCCCCACCGTATTCCTGCTGGGCGACCGGACGCCGCGGCGACCGGCCACACCTGTTGTGTCGGCGAAACATCGCGCATATTTTAAGAACCCCCACACGAATCAACGGGTATGCAAACTGAGATGACCGTCCGCAGTCGCCAGGCGGTACTCGCGGTCGCGCTGTCCGGGATGCTCCTTACAGCAGGGTGTAGTGGCATCCTCGGCTCCAACGGTGGCGGCGGTGGGAGCGGCGGCGCGCAACTGAACAGCGTCCCGGCAGACTCGACGATGGTCGGGTACGTCGACGCGTCCGGGATGGTCAGCGACGACTCGCTGCGCGAACTCGCGAACACCGCCTTCCAGGCGCAGAGCGAGAACAGCGAGTTCTACTCCGGCCCGACCAGCGTCGAAGAACTGCTCACCCAGATGGAGAACGAGTCCGGCCTGAACCCATCGAACGTCCAGGACGTGACGTTCTTCGCGAAGACCGGCGAGGGCGCGCCGACCAGCACGAGCGAGGCCGGCATGATTGTCCGGACGGACTTCTCCGAGGACGAAGTCGTCTCCTCGATGCGGGACTCCGGCACGGAACTGACCGAGGAGTCCTACAAGGACTCGACGCTGTACACGTACGGGTTCGAGAACCAGAACGGCATCGCGTTCCTCGGTGACGGCACGTTCGTGCTCGGGGACACGGCGGCCGTCAAGAGCGCGCTGGACGTGGAAGCAGGCGACGCCGACTCGCTGTCCGGCGAACTCCGCACGCAGTTCAAGAACACGGACAACGGGTACGTGCGCTTCGCCGCGAGCGTCCCCCAAGACCAGGTGCCGACCGAACAGCTCGGCCAGGGGTCGCCCATCAACACGAGCGCGTTCAACACCGTCGAGTACGTCAGCGGGTCGATGGACACCAGCGGTGACGAGGTCAGCACGCAAGTGAACCTCGTGAGCGCGACGAGCGACGACGCGTCCCGCATCAGCGACGTCATCGACGGCGCGCTCTCCGTCTACGGCGGCGTCGGCAACGAACAGATTCGGAAGACGCTCGAACAGGTCGAGGTGTCCCAGGACGGCGACACGGTCACCGTCTCCTTCAGCGACACCGTCGACAACCTCAAGCAGCGCATCGAGATGCTGTACTCGATGAGCGCGAGCGGGTCGGCGTCCGGGTCGAACTCGGCGTCG
The DNA here is from genome assembly GCA_042219255.1 of Halobacterium sp. Classification (GTDB taxonomy): domain Archaea; phylum Halobacteriota; class Halobacteria; order Halobacteriales; family Halobacteriaceae; genus Halobacterium. The sequence continues at coordinate 3,863 of JBDGQF010000063.1, forward strand.
GCGTCGAGCGAGTCCTCGATGACCGCGCCGCTCGCGTAATCGATGGACGTCTCGTCCCTGCTCGGCAAGGAGCTGACGTGGGGGCGGCACAAGTTCGCGGCCCTGTTCGTCATTCTCGTCGCGATGCCGGCGGTGTTCGCGTACACGACGTTCGCGTTCCAGCACGTGCTCCCGACGGACGCCCCCATCGCCATCGCGCCGCAGTCCGCGCCGGTGACGTCGGGCGACCTCGACATCGCGACGGCGGCGGTGACGTTCTTCAGTGACCCACAGACGTACGGCTCCCAGGAGGCGGCGATGCGCGCGCTCAGCCGCGAGCGCGTGTACGCCGTCATCACGGTGCCCGCCGACCTCACGAACGAGTCGCTGGCCGCCGCGCACTTCGACGTGTACGTCTCCGGCAGCATCGTGCCGTACCAGCAGCCGGCGCAGGCGTTGGCGAGCATCGTCTCGTACACGCTGGAGGAAACGCTCCCGCGCGAGGTGACGGCGTCCCGGCACGTCGTCGGCACGAACTACTCGTTGTCCTCGTACCTGATTCCGACGTTCCTGTTGACGCTCGTGTCCCTCGTGGCGCTCGTCTACCTGCCGTACACGTTCGACCAGGAGGCCGCGGTCGTCGACCGGTTGCGCGTGGAGACGTCGCTGTACGCGGTCGTCGCGAGCAAACTCGCGTTCTTCGCGGCGCTGCTGGCCGTGCCGCTGGCCGTCTTCGAGGTGACGAGTTCGTACGTCGGCGTCGACCTCCACGTGTTCACGCCCGGGACGGCGCTGGTGACGCTGTTGACGTTCCTGCTGCTCGGGTTCGTCGCCGCGACGCTGATGTTGGTGTTCGGCCTCGGGACGTGGGGGCGCATCGCGAACCTGCTCGTGATGTTGTTCGTGTTGACGTTCTCGGGGGCGGCGTACCCGGTCGGGTTCTTCTCGCCCGTCCGCCGGTGGTTCGTCCGCTACGTCCCGACGCACTACTCCGCAATCATGTCCCGCGGCTTCGTGCTGCGCGACGACCCAGTCGGCCTGTACGCGGACTGGCTGGTCGGCCTCGGCCTCTGGGTGGTCGGCGCCGCGGTCGTGTTCGCGGGCGCGGTGGAACTGTACGAACGGAGGGCCTGATGCTCGGCGTCACCGACCTCACGAAGACGTACGGCGACTCGGTCGCATTGGACGGCGTCACCGTCGAGTGGGGCGACGGCCTGCACTGCGTCGCCGGCCCGAACGGCTCCGGGAAGACGACGCTGATGCGCGTGCTCGCGGGGCTCACGCGCCCGGACTCCGGCACCGTGGAGACGCCGGACTCGCTGGGGTACGCGTTCCAGTCACCGAACGTCTACCCCGACCTCACCGTGGACGAGAACCTCGACGTCTTCGAGTCACTGACCGGCGGGCGCCGCGAGTGGCGCGAGACGCTCGTCGACCGCCTGCGCCTCGGCCCCGAACGCGACCGGACGGCCGCGAACCTCTCCGGCGGCTTCAAGAAGAAACTCGACCTCGCGTTAGCGCTGCTCAAAGAACCCGAGGCGTTGATTCTGGACGAACCGCTCGCCGATCTCGACCCGGCGACGAGGCGGCGTCTCGTCAGCGTCGCGACCGAGTACGCCGACGACAACTGCGTGCTGGCGTGCACGCACAACCTCGGCGCGTTCGCGGACGACTACGAGACGCTGACCGTGCTCGTGGACGGCGAAATCCGGCGCCGCCAGTCCCGGGGCGACGCCGACTCGGGGCCGGCGGCCACCTACGAGGACCTGCTCGACGACGTGGAACCCGGTCGGGGCAACGGTTTTTAACTCGGGCGACGCAGGTTCCCGTATGGTCGAGGAGACTGAGCGCGACGACATGCTCTGGTACCGCTGCGAGGAATGCGGGCTGATGTTCGACGACGAGGGCGACGCGCGCCAGCACGAACAGAACTGCGACGCCGAAGAACCCTCGTACCTGCAGTAGGCGCCGCCCCGCTAGTCGTCCGCGTCCTCGGCGAACAGTTCGTACGACCGTTCGCCGAGTTCGTCCTCCTCGAAGACGAACACGCGGCCCCGGGCTTCCTCGGGGTCGGCTTCGACTTCCGTCGCGTAGCCGTCCGCTCGCACGGTCACGCCGGGGAACAGTTCTTCTTCCTCGCCGGGGTCGAGGAGGACGCGGCCGACGCCGCTGGACTCCAGGATGTCGTCGTGGGTCTTCAGGTCGTTCACGTAGACGAGGACGCCCTCCGTCTCCGTCGGGTCGGTGACGAGGACGTGGACGTCCTTGCCGGGGTTGCAGCGCAGCGTTCCCTCGACTTTCTCCGGGACGCCGTTGTAGAACGTGCGGCGGCCGTCCGTGTACTCGACGTAGACGCCCTCCTCGGCGAGTTCGACGCCGAGCGTGCTGGGCGGGACGTCGTTGCGGGCGCTCATGCC
>JBDGQF010000036.1:0-2496 GCA_042219255.1 Halobacterium sp.
GACGCCGGCCGGGACGCCACCGTCCTGAACGTCCCCGTCACGTTCCCGCCGCAGCGCAACGTCCAGCGCATGGTCTCCGGGTTCCTGTCGCCGGGCGTCGAGAAGGCGTCCCATCCCGACGCGCTCGGGACGTACCTGGACTCCATCGACTACCGCATCGACGTGAACGCGAAACTCGGACACAAGGACGACAAGTCCGAGTTCATGCAGGACGCCCACGAGACCATCGACGCGCGCCAAGAGGCGTTCCTGCACTACGTCGAGGAGGACGACTGGGACCTGTTCTTCGGCGTCTACATGACGACCGACCGCGTCAACCACTTCCTGTTCAAGGACTACGAGCAGGGCGGCGACAACCGGGACGCGTTCCTCGAGTTCTACGAGAAAGTCGACTCCTACATCGGCGAACTCCGCGAGCAACTCGACGACGACGTGACGCTCGTCGTCGCGTCCGACCACGGGTTCACGAGCGAGGACTACGAAGTCCACCTGAACCAGTGGCTCGAGGACGAGGGCTGGCTGTCCTACGAGGACGACGACCACGACAGCCTCGAGGACATCGCAGACGACACGAAGGCGTACTCGTTCATCCCCGGCCGGTTCTACGTCAACCTCGAAGACCGCGAACTGCGCGGGAGCGTCCCCGAGGACGAGTACGAGGCCGTGCGGGACGAACTCGCGGAGAAACTCCTCGCCCTGGAGGGGCCGGACGGCCGCCAGGTCGTCGACCGCGTCGTGAAGAAGGAGGACGCCTTCGAGGGCGCGCACGACGAAATCGCGCCCGACCTCGTCGCCATCCCGAACCACGGCTTCGACCTCAAGGCCGGGTTCTCCGGCAGCGAGGACGTGTTCAGCGTCGGCCCGCGGAACGGCATGCACTCCTTCGAGAACGCGACCCTGCTCGCTGACGACCCCGACCTGTCCGTGCCGGAGGGCACCGACCTCTTCGACGTCACGCCGACGCTGCTCGACCTCCTGGACGTCGAGTTCGACGCCCGCGAGTTCGACGGCGACTCGCTCGTCTAGAACAGCAGCAGTCCGCTCTCCCGCCCGCTACAGCAGGTCGTCGAGTTCCTCGTTCTGGAAGTTCTCCGTGGTCTGTTCGGCCTCGACTGCCTCGCTGGCCTCTTTGGCGCGCTCCATGAACGCCTCGATGCGCTCGGACCGCGAGATGCCCGACAGCAGGATTAGCACGGCGATTTTCTCGGAGTCCATCGGGAAGTCGCCGCCCCGAACTTGCATGCTCCGCGTCTCGGACTCCACCCACGACCGCGCCTTCTCGACGCCCTTCCGCGGGATGCGGTCGGCGTCCCCGGCGACGACGACGAGCGCCGCGCCCGCTTCCGTCGTCTCCGGCACGCTCATCCCCGTCAACAGCGACTTCCGCGCGGTGGACGTGATGACGTTGATGTTCTCGCCGGGGTCTGGCGCGGCGTCCGCGCTCGCGTACCCGATGGCGGACATGTTCCCGGACTTCAGGGTGTTGATGACTTCGCTTGAGTCGACGACGCTCTCGCCGACGCCCTCGACGTTCTCGCCGGCCGCCAGCAGGATGCCGATGCGGCGCGCGATGCGCTCGTTGATGGCGTCGAACGCCTCCGTGACGCTCTCGCCGCTGCGCCGCCACGCGTCGTTGTCCACGAGCAGCGTGGAGTCGGCTTCGCGGACGAGCGTCTTCAGCGACCGGCCGGCGTTCGCCTGGTAGATGCCGCCCTCCTCGCGCCCGGGGAGGATGCCGAGCGCGTAGACGGGAATCTCGTGGACGCGCTGGAGTTCCTTCACGAGCACGGGCGCGCCGCCAGACCCCGTGCCGCCGCCGAGGCCCGCGATGACGAATATCGCTTCCGTCTGCGGGTCGACGACGCCGTCCAGCGCCCCCATGACTTCGCGGACGTCGCTCTGCATCACTTCCGCGCCCAGTTCGTTGTCCGCGCCGACCCCGTGCCCCTTCACGCGCTCCTGGCCGATGAGCATCGTGTCGATGTCCAGCGGGTCGAGGTCGGCTTTCGCCGTATTGACCGCGAGCGTCCCGCGAATCGCTCCGTAGCCGGCGCGTCGGTCCTCGGCGAGGAGGGCCTCCGTGACCTTCCCGCCGGCCTGTCCGACACCGATGAGGGCGGCCTTCATACACAGGGCATTGCAGGGGTCGGGCATCAACGTTGCGCCGTCCTGAAATTTAAATGGGCGGCCGCGGCCACCCCGTGGCGTGCCCGACGACATCGACGCACGACTCCGGGCGGTGGAGCGCGCAGTGACCGACGACGACGCCCCGGTCAGCGACCTCTCGGACGCGGCGGCCGTCCACGACCGACTCGACGAACTCGAAGAGGGCCTGGCGACGCTCCGGGAGCGCGTCGACGCCCTCGACGCCACCGTCCAGTCGCTGCACGGCTACGTCGGCGAACTCGAAGCCGTGAACGACCGCGTGGAGCGCCGCGCGGACGCCGCGCGCGCCGCCGTCGAACGCCTCGAAGACGACCGGCGGCGAGACCCACC
>JBDGQF010000036.1:2596-6257 GCA_042219255.1 Halobacterium sp.
CGGGACGACGCGTCGCTGCGCGCGAGCGCCGACCGCGTCGCGGACGCAGTCGCCGCCCTCCACCGCCGGAACGACCCTGGCGCGTCGCTCGCGTCCGCGCCGCGGCGCACGCTCACGCTCGCCCTCCCCGAAGACGCGACGCTCGCCGTCCGCCAGCGTCCGCCGCGACTCGTCGCCCGCCTCGCGGACGGCCCTCCACAGGCCCGCTCGCTCCCAGTGCGAGTCCAGACATGTGGCGACGACGCGACCCTGGACGGCCGCCTCACCCTCGCATACGTCGACCTCGCGGACGGCCCAGTGGTACTCGCGCTCCGAGGGTTTATCCGGGTAGACGCGGCCACCGGCGCCCATGCGTGCACTCCTCGACCGGTTCGGGACGGACGACCCAGACTGCGCGTGTGAGGGTACTCGTCGCGGCGACGCCCTCCACTTCGACGCCACGGACTGTCCCGGCGGCGGCGCGCTCACCGACCAGCCAGCGTGTCGCGCCACGGCCGCGGCCGCGTGCCGGCGACACGACGTCGACCGACTCGTCACGGACGCGTCCGGGTTCCGCCGCGAGTACGGCGGCCGCGCCGCCGCGCTGTTCACCGCAGCGGGCCGGTTCGCCGACCGCGCCGCAGACCGCGACCCGCGGCTCGCAGCGCGCGCCGGCACCGACCCGCTCGCGGCCGCCGCCGAAGCCAGCGGGCGCGCCGGCCCCGTCGCCGAACTCGCCGCGGAGACCGGGCTCGCCGCCGTCGCCGGCGACCTCCCGGACTACGAAGCCCTCCGCCCGCACGTCGGCCCCGCGCTCGCCGACGCGCGCATCGAACCGACACCCCCCAACGCAGGCCGCCTCCGCGACACCCGCACCCTCGAAACGGGCGCGACCGTCCGCGAGTACGAGGTGCCGAACGGCCTACCCGTCTACCACGTCGTCCCGACCGAGTACGAGTTCGACGCCGACGACTGCCGCATTCTCGCCGACGCGCGCCGCCTGCTCGCGGACGGGTCGATTCCGGACGGCGAGGACGCGCCCGGGCGCGCCGTCCGCGAGGCCGCCGGCGAGCACCGCGAAGCGCTCGCGGACGCGCTCCGCAAGCACACGCGCGGCTTCGGCGTGCTCGAAGACCTGTTCGCCGACCCACGGATTTCGGACGCGTACGCCAGCGCGCCGGTCGCCGACGGCCCCGTCCGCGTCACCGTCGACGACAGGGACGCCCGGACGAACGTCCGGTTCACGGAAGCCGGCGCGCAGCGACTCGCGTCCCGACTGCGCGCGGAGAGCGGCCGCCCGTTCTCGCGCGCGAGCCCGACGCTCGACGCGTCGGTCGACGACCTCGGCACCGCTGGCTCCGTCCGCGTCGCCGGCGTCACCGACCCGTTGAGCGACGGCACCGGGTTCGCGTTCCGCGCGCACGACGCCGACCCCTTCCGCCTCGCCGACCTCGTCGCCAACGACACGCTCAGCGCGGAGGTCGCTGGCTTCCTCGCGGAAGCAGTCCGTCGCGGCGCCGCAGTCCTGTTCGCCGGCGCGCGCGGCGCCGGTAAGACGACAGCCCTCGGCGCGACCACGTGGGCGCTCGCGCCGGCGACTCGCGTCGTCACCATCGAGGACACGCCAGAGCTCCCGGTGCGCGCGCTCCGCGCGGACGGCCGGGACGTCCAGGCGCTGTACGCGGACAGCGACGGCGGCGGCGCGGACGTCTCGATGGCGGACGCGCTCCGCACCGCGCTCCGCCTCGGCGACGGCGCCATTGCGGTCGGCGAAGTCCGCGGCGAGGAGGCGCGCGTGCTCTACGAGGCGATGCGCGTCGGCGCCAGCGACGCCACCGTCCTCGGGACGGTACACGGCGAGGGCGCGGCGGGCGTGCGCGAGCGCGTCGTCGCCGACTTGGGCGTCCCAGCGTCCTCGTTCGCCGCGACAGACCTCGTCGTGACGCTAAAGGAGACGGCCCACGGCCGCCGCGTCACTCGCGTCGAGGAAGTCCTCGACGACGGACAGGCCGCGCTCTACGCGGACGACGGCGACGACGCGGCGCCGACGGACAGGGTGGCGCGCGGGAACAGCAGCGTCGTCACCGACCTCGCCGCGCCCGGCGAGACGTACGCCGACGTCCGGGACGCAGTTCAGTCGCGCGCGGCGTCGTTCACCGGCCGTGGCGTCGCCACGTCGGCCGACAGATGACTCGCCCAGCGAACCCTCGACTGGCCGGCGTGAGCGCGCTCGCCGACCTCCTGCTGGCGTCCGTGACCAGTCAGTGGAACCCGTACGCTGGCACCGCACTCGGCCTGGTCGGTGTCGCGCTCGCCGCCGCGTTCGCGTACGGGCCGGACGTCCGCCAGGTCGCGCGGCGCTCTCGCGCGCTCGGCGCCGCGCCGGACGTCGTCGCGCTCGTCGTGCTCTCGCTGCGCCTCGACCCCGCGCTCGAACGCGCGACGTCGTTCGCGGCCGACCACGGCGACGGCCGCCTCGCGGACAGCCTCGCCGCCCACGCCCGTGGCGCGCGAGGGCGGCCAGGCGCCGGGTTCGCGTCGTTCGCGGACACGTGGGCCGAGCACTTGCCGTCGCTCCGCCGCGCCGCCGCGCTCTCCGAGGCCGCCGTCGAAGCACCCGCTGGCGACCGAGAACGACTCCTCGACCGCACGCTCGCCGTCGTCGTCGCGGGCGCGCGGGAACGCGCCAGCGAGTACGCCGACGCCGTCCAGGGCCCCACCACTGCCGTGTACGCGTTCGGCGTCGTGCTGCCGCTAGCGCTCGTCGGCGTCGCGCCCGCCGCGGCCAGCGCCGGACTCCCCCTCACCGTCGGCGCCGTCGCGCTCGGGTACGGCGTCGTCCTCCCGCTGGCCGTTCTCGCGGTCGTCTGCTGGATTCTCGCCCGCCGACCGGTCGCGTTCCCGCCCGCGACAGTCCCCGACGACCACGACGCCCTGGACGACCGAGCGCGCAACACAGTCCTCGCGGCGTGCGGCGCGCTCGCCGTCGCCGTCGTCGCGTCCCAGTTCCTCCCGGGATGGGCACTCCCCGTGCTGCTCGCCGGCTGGCCCGCCGGCGTTGCGCTCGCGGTCTGGTACCGGCCGGCGTGCCGACTCCGCGCCGACGCACGCGACGTCGAGGAGGGACTCGCGGACGCGCTCTCCGTGCTCGGTCACCGCCTCCAGCACGGCCGCGCCGTCGAAGCCGCCGTCAGGGACGCCGCCGACGCGCTCGACGGCGCGACCGGCGACGTCTTCGAGGCCGCCGCTCGACGGATGGAGCGGTTGCGCGTCGGCCCCGAGGCCGCGTTCCTCGGCGACCACGGCCCGCTCGCGCGCACCCGGAGCCAGCGCGCCCGCGCCGCCGTCTCCCTCGTCGTCCACGCCGCCGACGCCGGCCCGGCGGGCGGCCGCGTGCTCGTCGACGTCGCCGGTCTCTTCGACGAACTCGCCGCGCTCGACCGCGACGTCCGCCGGTCGTTCGCCGCGACCACCCGGACGCTCCGCCACACCGCGCTCGTGTACGCGCCACTGATTGCGGGCGTCACCGTCGCGCTCTCCGGGCGCATGAGCGGCCTCGACGGCGCCACCGCGCTCCCCGCCGGCCCGCTCGCGCTCGCCGTCGGCGGCTACGTCCTCTGGCTCGCGGTCGTCCTCCCCGCGCTCGCCGTCGGCCTCGACCGCGGCCTCGACCGCGCGCTCG
>JBDGQF010000305.1:0-6246 GCA_042219255.1 Halobacterium sp.
GGCGAACTCGACGAGAAACTCGGGCTCGCAACGGACGGGGCGGGCGACGACGTCGTCGACCACCGGAAACTGATTATCACGGGCACCGGCATCGCCGCGCTCACCGCGGCCATCTACGCGGCGCGGTCGAACAACGACCCGCTGCTGTTCGAGGGCGACGAGCCCGGCGGCCAGCTCACCCTCACGACCGAGGTCGAGAACTATCCGGGGTTCCCGGAGGGCATCTCGGGCCCCGACCTCATCAACAACATGAAAGACCAGGCGACGCGCTTCGGCGCGGAAATCGAGCACGGCGTCGTCGAGGACGTCGACGACTCGACGCGGCCGTTCCGCGTCGAACTGTCGAACGGCGACGTCTACACCGCGGACGCCGTCATCGCGGCGTCCGGCGCGAGCGCGCGCACGCTCGGCATCCCCGGCGAGGACGAACTCATGGGGTACGGCGTGTCCACGTGCGCGACCTGCGACGGCGCGTTCTTCAAGGGCGAGGACATGGTCGTGGTCGGCGGCGGCGACGCGGCGGCCGAGGAGGCGTCCTTCCTCACGAAGTTCGCGGACACCGTCTACCTCGTCCACCGCCGCGACGAACTCCGCGCGGAGGACTACTGGCAGGAACGCATCCAGGAGCACGTCGACAACGGCGACATGGAAGTCCTCTGGAACACGGAAGCCGTCGAAGTCAACGGCAGCCCCGAGGACGGCGTCGAGGACGTCACGCTCGTCCACCACCCCGAGGGCCACCCGACCGCGAAACTCGACGACGACGCGACCGAACAGCGCTCCCTGAACGTCGGCGCGTTCTTCGTCGCCATCGGCCACACGCCGAACACGGGCTACCTCGAGGACACCGGCGTGGAACTGGACGACGAGGGCTACATCCTCACGCACGGCGGCAAGGGCGGCGGCCAGACGCTGACGGACGTCGACGGCATCTTCGGCGCGGGCGACGTCGTCGACTACCACTACCAGCAGGCCGTCACCGCCGCCGGCATGGGCTGCAAGGCCGCCATCGACGCCGACGAGTACCTGGAGAGCCAGGTCGACGCCGCCGCCAGCGAAGGCGGCGAAGCGGCGCCAGCAGACGACTGAGCAGCGGAACCCTCCTCCGACGACCCACCCCAGAAGACTTTTTCGCGGCGCGTCGCAGTTCCGGACGTGAGCAGAGCCCTCCCCGCACTGACAGTTGTCCTCCTCCTCGTCGTCGCTGGCTGCTCGGGCGGCGTGCAGGCGCCCGAACGCGAGTACAGCGAGTCCGAGGTGGTGTCGCTCGTCACGGAGATGGACCAGAGCGACGCCGACCGCTTGGCGACAGTACACCGACAGAGGCTCGCGAACGCGAGCGGGTACGTGGGCGCCTACAAGCACACCGAGGACGGCGACGTGGCGTACACGAGAGACGTCCTCGTCGACCGCGCCGACCGCCAGTTCGTGAAGGAGTGGCGGGACGGCGACCACAGAGCGGGCGAGGTGTTCGTGAACGCGTCCGGCGAGTACCGGCGCTACCGGACGTTCGGCGAAGAGTCCTTCCAGTACACCGTCCGGACCGGCGAGGACGCTGAGTTCACAGAGAACTCCACGTTCGCGTCGGCCGTCCCGCTCCCAGCGAGTCACGTGCTCCCGAACTACGACTTCGAGTACGTCCGCAGCGACGACGGTCTGTACTACTTCGAGGCGGACGGCCTCGTCGAAGGGGGCGGCGACAGGACTGGGTTCCCGCGCTGGAACGCGGACGAAATCGTGAACGCGAGCGCGCGCCTCGTCGTCCACGAAGACGGATACGTACGCGGATACTCAGTGTCCGTGACCTGGGACAACGGCCACTGGGTCGAGAACACGACTTCGACGCTGACAGTGAAGGTGTGGGGCGTCGGCGATGCGGACGCCGAACAGCCCCACTGGGTTGGCGAGGCGGTCGTGGGGGCGTCGTAGCCCCGTATCCACACCCCTTTTAGGCGCGGTCGCGTCGGTAGGTGCATGGACGAGACTACGTTCACCATCGAGGACGAGGACGGCAACACGGACGAACTCACGCTCCCATCGGGGCTGGTCGACCTGTTCAGCGAGGAGGACGACGAGTCCGAGGCGCAGGTCGTCGCGGACATCGCGCTGATGGCGTTCTCCCAGCGCGCGCACATGGTCGTCGCGCACGGCGGCGGCGAAGCCAGCGAGGAACTCCAGGAAATCGAGGAAGCGACCCTGGAGAAGTTCGAGGAGCGGTTCGGCCAGACGTTCGCGGAAGCGACCGGCCACCAGCACTAGTCCGCCTGCAGTTTCCCCGTTATTCTCGACCGCTAGCAGCGGCGCTCGGCGGTGACTACTTGGTGCTCGGTGGCGTCTGTCCGGCGATGTACTCGACTATCCTCCTCCCGACGGACGGCAGCGAGGGCGCCAGTGAGGCCGTCGACGCTGGGTTGCGCGTCGCCGAGCAGTACGGTGCGGTCGTGCACGCGCTGTTCGTCGTGGACGAGCGGTTCGTCGCGACGGACTACGACATGGTGCGCGAGGACGCCGAGGACGAGGGTGAGCGCGCGCTGGACGACGTCGGCCGTCGGGGCGAGGCCGCTGGCGTCGCCGTCGAGAAACACCTCCGGCGGGGCGTCCCGCACACGGAGATTCTGGACGCAGTCGGCGACTACGGCGCCGACCTCGTGGTGATGGGCAAGCACGGGCGGACGGGCCTCGACCGGTTCCTGAACCTCGGGAGCGTCACCGAGCGCGTCGTCACTGGGTCGCCGGTGCAAGTCCTGACGGTGCCAATCGGCGACGGGGAGTGACTGCTGCGCGTGCTGGGGCGCCGCGTCAGCAGTCGTACCGGAGGAGGACGCCGTCGTCGATGCGTTCGACGGCCGAGAGGTCGAGTTCCGGGAAGTCGTCGACGAACCCGTCGCCGTCCGCGAGCGTGGGGGCGTCCCGGCCGCCGATGATTTTCGGGGCGACGTAGACGGAGAGGGCGTCGACGAGGCCGTCGGCGAACAGCGAGAAGATGAGTTCGCCGCCGCCCTCGACCATCAGGTCGGAGACGCCGTGGGCTTCCAGTTGGTCGAGGGCGTCGGGGAGTGCGACGCGGTTCTCGCCGGCGACGACGGTGGCGCCGGCGTCTTCGAGCGTCTGGACGTGCTCGCGCGGTTCTTCCTCGGCGACGAGGACGAACGTCTCGGCGGCGTCGTCGAGGATGCTGGCGTCCGGTGGCGTGCGGGCGTGCGAGTCGGCGACGACTCTCGCCGGCTGGGGGGAGTCGCCGCGCGCTTCGCGTTCGGCGACGAGGTCTGGGTCGTCGACGGTGAGCGACGGGTCGTCGGCGAGCACGGTGCCGACGCCGACCATCACGGCGTCGACGTCCGCGCGGAGTTCGTCGACGCGCCGGAAGTCCTCGGGGCCGCTGATGGCGACCTGCTCGCGGCGGCGCGAGGAGAGTTTGCCGTCCGCGCTCATCGCGGCGTTCACGACGACGTGCATACGTCTCCGTTGGTCGCGGCCCCGGGAAACCGGTTTCGCTGTGCGGCGGCCTACTCGCCGAGGTCGACGCCCTCGGGCGTCCGGACGTCGACGCGCTCGGCGGGCACGTAGACGTCGTCCGCGAGGCCGCGCTCGGCGAACGGGAACGTGGCGTCCTCCAGTGCCGCCGGTGTTTCTGGTGCTGGCGGCAGGCCGCCGTAGGGCGCGAATTCGCCGAGCGGCCGGTCGTGCGTGCAGTCGTGGCGGTCGAAGAAGCCCTGGTAGCGCGCCCAGTGCGCGTCGATTTCGTCGGGCGGGAACTCCATCAGTTCCGCCCAGCCGTGGTTGTAGAAGTCCAGCGTCCCCTGGATGTGGGTGAGTTCTCGCGCCTCGGCTTCCGGATAGCCTTCGGTGAGCGCGCGCTCGTAGGCGTCGACGCTGGCGTCGAACAGCGCGCGCAGGTGGGGGCGGCGGGCGTCGCCGTCCTGCGCGGAGAGGTCTACGAAGACTTCGGTGTGGAGGCGGACGAGCCACCGCCGGACGAGCGCGTCGACGACCGGGACGCCGAGCGCGAGTTGCGCGGCGTAGTTCTTCCACGTCTGGTAGAGGCGCACGCCGGACGGGTCGGCCGGCATCGGATTAGGCGTTCGGGCCGTCTCGCGCGCGTCACGCGCGAGGAACCCTTTTACGGGAGGGTCACGCAGTCCTACGTGCATGAACATCGACGACCACGCCGAGGAGCTCGCCTCCGACCTCGGTGTTGACAAAGCGGAGGTCAAAGCAGACCTGCAGAACCTCGTGGAGTACAGCGTCCCCGTCGAGGAAGCCAAGCGAAGCCTCCGACGGAAGCACGGCGACGACTCCGGCGGCGACTCCGGCGGCCCGACGGCCGTGGACATCGCGGACGTCACGCCGGACTCCGGGAACGTCACCGTGACCGCGAAAGTGTTGACGTCCGGCAAGCGCTCCATCCGCTACCAGGGCGACGACCACGTCATCCACGAGGGCGAACTCGCCGACGAGACCGGGAAAATCTCGTACACGGCGTGGGAGGACTTCGGACTGGAAGCCGGTGACACCGTCACCATCGGGAACGCCAGCGTGCGCGAGTGGGAGGGCAACCCCGAGTTGAACTTCGGCGAGTCCTCCACGGTCAGCAAGGCCGAGGACGTGGACGTCCCCTACGACGTGGGCGGCGACCGCGACCTCGCCGACCTGTCGCCGGGCGACCGCGGCCGGAACGTCGAGGTGCGCGTGACCGAAGTGGAGACGCGCACTATCGATGGGCGTGACGGCGAGACGGAAATTCTGAGCGGCGTGCTGGGCGACGAGACGGCGCGCCTGCCGTTCACGGACTGGAACCCGCACGCAGAAATCGAGGAGGGCGCGTCCGTGCGCCTCGAGGACGTCTACGTCCGCGAGTTCCGCGGCGTCCCGTCCGTGAACGTCTCCGAGTTCTCGACCGTGACCGCGCTCGACCGCGACGTCGACGTCGGCGGCCCGACGCGCATGGAGATTCGCGAAGCCGTCGACCGCGGCGGCGCGTACGACGTCGAACTCGTCGGGAACGTCATCGAGGTGCGTGACGGCTCCGGCCTCATCCAGCGGTGTCCGGAGTGCGGCCGCGTCGTCCAGAAGGGCCAGTGCCGCCAGCACGGCGACGTCGAGGGCGAGGACGACCTTCGCGTGAAGGCGATTCTCGACGACGGCACGGATACGGTCACCGTGGTGCTCGACCGCGACCTCACCGAGGAGGTGTACGGCGGCGGCATCGAGGACGCGCGCCAGCAGGCCAGGGACGCGATGGACCAGGAGGTCGTCGCGGAGACCATCGCGGACATACTCGTCGGGAAGGAGTACCGCGTGCGCGGCCACCTCTCGGTGGACGAGTACGGCGCGAACCTGGAGACCGTGGAGTTCCGCGAGTCGACTGACGACCCGGCAGAGCGTGCGCAGGCCTTCCTCCAGGAGGTGGGCGCATGAGCCAGTCCGGCGAGGACGAGGTGAACCGCCGCGAGGTCGCGTACCGGCTGTTCGCCGCGGAGTTCGAGGACGCGGACTACTCGTACGCGGAGAGCGACGAGGAGCGCGCGCCGAACTACGTCGTGACGCCGACCGGCGCGCGCGTCAACCGGCTGTTCGTCGTTGGCGTGCTCACCGAAGTCGAGCAAGTCAGCGAGGACGTCGTCAGGGCGCGCGTCGTCGACCCGACGGGCGCGTTCGTCATCTACGCCGGCCAGTACCAGCCGGAAGCGCTCGCGGCGCTCGAATCCGCGGAGACGCCGTCGTTCGTCGCCGTGACCGGGAAGGCGCGGACGTTCCAGCCCGAGGACTCCGACGTCGTCTACACGTCCATCCGGCCGGAGGAAGTCACGGAAGTCGACGCGGACACGCGCGACCGCTGGGTCGTCTCGACGGCCGAGCAGACCGTCGACCGCGTCGCGACGATGGCCGCCGCCCACGAGCGCGTGGAGCGCGGCGACAACCTCGAAGCAGTGCTGCGGGAGGCGGGCGTCCAGCCGGGGCTCGCTGCGGGCATCCCGCTCGCGCTCGACCACTACGGCACGTCTGCCGCGTACCTCGACGCCGTCCGCGACCTCGCGCTCGACGCAGCGCGCGTCGTCGCCGGCGAACTGAACGAGGCCGGCGAACTGTCCCTGTCGCCGTCCGACGGCGGCGACGAATCGCTCGACTTCGCCGCTGACCTCAACGTGGACGCGGACGTAGCGGCGAGCGCTGGCGACGACGAGTCGGCGACCGCTACGGACGAGGAAACGGTGACCGAGGCAGCGGACAGCGGTCAGCAGACGG
>JBDGQF010000143.1:0-6227 GCA_042219255.1 Halobacterium sp.
GTATCGACTACGGCACGCGGATGAACCGACGCTTGCACCACCTCCCGTTCCGCGCTCTTCAGTTCTATACGTCGTACAAGGCGGCGTTCGAGGGCATCCCGACTGGATGGATTAACCCCGAGTACACGAGTCAGCGGTGCCCCATATGCGGACACACGGAGCGAGCGAACCGAAACAAGAAACGGTTCAAATGTCGGTCGTGCGGGCATCAAGACCACAGCGACCGAGGTGCAAGCGTCAACATCGCCGTGAAAGGCATCAAGAAACATCAAGACTGGAATGTGCCTGCTCTCAACAGCCTTCCCCAAGTTCGGAAGGTGCGACGGCAGGCATCGGGGGCCGTGGACGCCCCGGCCGTGACCCACGACACCGCTACAGGCCACCGTGCCAATGGTGTCGCGGGAGTGTCCGACTAACCACGGGAAGCCTCGGGACTTGACTCCCGAGGCGGTTCACTACAACTTCTACGTCTTCCAGTACTCCACGGGCATCTCCGCCGCCGTCGCGCTCGTCCAGGACATCCTCGAGGAGGGCCAGCCGGCCGCCGACCGCTACCTGGAGTTCCTGAAGCGCGGCTCCAGCGAGTACCCACTGGAACTGCTCCGGGACGCGGGCGTCGACATGTCCTCGAGCGAGCCAATCGAGCGCGCGCTCGACGTCTACGACGAACGCCTCGCGCAGGCCGAAGACCTCGTCTAGGCGCGGTTCCGCGGGCCGGAGCGCGCTCCTCCCACTCACGCTGTCCCCGTAGTCCAGTCCGGCCGGCGGCCGGCCGGAGCGGCCCGCTGTCGTCTGACGCCTGACCGCCGGTAGGCGTTCCGCCTACCCAAAGGAACTTCTACGCCCGGCCCCTAGAAGCGCCAACGAATGTCGCGTAGTCCCTCACTGCCGGACCGGCCGACGCTCGACGTCGACCCCGAGTCGTCGCCGGAGGAACACTTTGACGCGCTCCAAGACCACTACTCGGAGATTCTGGACGTCCACGAGCAGCTCCAGTCCCAGCTGGAGGACGTGGAGTCCCGCCGCGAAGAACTCCGCGAGGAAGTCAACCGGCTCCAGCGCGAGAACGAGACCCTGAAGACGGCGTCGCTGTACCTGGCGACGGTCGAAGACCTCCCGGAGGAGGGCAGCGCCGTCATCAAGCAGCACGGCAACAACCAGGAAGTCCTGACCGAGCTGTCGCCGCGGCTCGCCGACGAACTCGACGTCGGCGACCGCGTCGCCATCAACGACTCGTTCAGCGTGCAGCGCGTCCTCGACGACGAGACGGACGCCCGCGCGCAAGCGATGGAAGTCGACGAGTCGCCGACCGTCGAGTACGACGACATCGGCGGCCTCGACGAACAGCTGCGCGAAGTCCGCGAAGCGGTCGAAGACCCGCTCGTCAACCCCGAGAAGTTCGAGAAGGTGGGCGTGGAGCCGCCGAGCGGCGTGCTCCTGCACGGCCCGCCGGGCACGGGGAAGACGATGCTGGCGAAGGCCGTCGCGAACCAGACTGACGCGACGTTCATCAAGATGGCCGGCAGCGAACTCGTCCGGAAGTTCATCGGCGAGGGGTCGCGGCTGGTCCGCGACCTGTTCGAACTCGCCGACCAGAAGGAGCCCGCCATCATCTTCATCGACGAAATCGACGCCGTCGCCGCCAAGCGCACGGACTCGAAGACGAGCGGCGACGCGGAAGTCCAGCGGACGATGATGCAGTTGCTCTCGGAGATGGACGGCTTCGACGAGCGCGGCGACGTCCGCATCATCGCGGCGACGAACCGCTTCGACATGCTTGACTCCGCGATTCTGCGGCCGGGCCGCTTCGACCGCCTCATCGAGGTCCCGAACCCGAACGAGGAGGCCCGCGAGCGCATCCTCGAAATCCACGCCGCGGACATCAACGTCGCCGACGACGTGGAGTTCGCCGACCTCGCGAGCAAGACCGAGGGGTTCTCGGGCGCCCAGTTGGCGAGCCTCGCCACGGAAGCCGGGATGTTCGCCATCCGCGACGACCGCGAGGTCGTCCGCCGCGAGGACTTCGACGCCGCCTACGAGAAACTCGTCGAGGAGGGCGGAGACGACGAGTTCGGGGCGAGCTACCCGAGCTACATCCAGTAAGCCGGCCTGCGGTCTGACGGCCGCCCCTTTCTGACGCGCTCGCTTGCTACTCGCTGCCGGTAACTCGCGGGCCGCAGCTATGTGGAACGCTCTTAAGCGCAGCGGACGGACGCGTACGTATGCCAATCAGAGTCGCGTGGGGCACCGGGTCTGGGCCGACCGAGATGTCGGCGTACGACGCGGCGCTCGCGGACGCTGGCCTCCACAACTACAACCTCGTGTCCGTGTCGTCGGTGATTCCGGCTGACGCGGGCGTCGAGGCGGTGGGGACGGTGCCAGACCTCGGGCCGGCGGGGAACAGACTGACCGTGGTGGAAGCGCACGCGAACGCCGCGGGGCCGCGCCACGTCAGCGCTGCGCTGGCGTGGGCGGAGAGCGAGGACGGCCCCGGCCTGTTCTACGAGGTGGCGGACGAGACGGACGCCGCGGACGTCGAAGACCGCGTGCGCGCCGGTATCGACGCCGGGATGGCGCTGCGCGACTGGGAGTACGACGACGCCACGGTGCGGACGGCGAGCACGGACGCCGACCCAGGCGAGTACGCGTCCGCCGTCGTCGTCGCCGCGTACGGCGAGAGCACGCGGATTCTGTGACTCGGCCGGCGGGGCGTGCCACGCGCGCGTCGCGTCAGAACACATTTATGCCGCGTTGGCCAAACCGTTACGACTGAGACACGTGACAGCGACTCGGTACGGGGGTGACCGGCCCCGTCCGGCGCCCGACCGACCGACGCGGCACGGCCGTCCGGCGGCCCACTAGTGGCTGTCCCCGTGCCGTCCCAGTGACCCGCTCATGACTCCGACCCCCCACTCTCGGCGCGCGTTCCTCGCCTCCACGGCCGCCGCCTCCGCCGCGCTCGCCGGCTGTAACGGCCTCCAGTACCGCGACCGGTACAGTCCCGGCGAGCGCGTGTCCCTGACGGTGAGCGCGCCGCCAGCGGACGACGACGGCGCGGCGACGCGGCTCGCGCGCACGCTCACCGACCGGCTGTCGGCCGTCGGCGTCGACGCGACGTTCCAGCCGAAAGGCCAGTCCCAGTTGTACCTGGACGCGCTCATCAACAATGACTTCGACGTGTTCGTCGCACGCCACCCGGGCTTCGCCCACCCAGACACCCTGTACTCGCTTTTGCACTCGTCGTTCGCGTCCGAACCGGGGTGGCAGAACCCGTTCGGCGTGACGAGCGTCGCCCTCGACGAGAGCCTCGAAGCGATGCGCGCCGCCGGCGACCCCGTGTCCGAACTCCCGCAGTTCCTCGACGCGTACGTCGCCCGCGTGCCGTTCTCCGTCGTCGCCGCGCCGGACTTCCTGACGGTGCGGCGGGACGGCCTCTCCGTCCGCGAGGACGCCGTCACCGAGCAGCCACTGGACGTCCTGGAACTGCTCGCGGACGCCGGCGGCGACCGGCCGCTGCGCGCGGCCATCTTCTCCGTGGAAGCCACGGAGAACCGCAACCCGATTGCGGGCGAGTTCCGGTGGAACCGCCAGTTGCTCGGCCTGCTGTACGACCCGCTCGCGCGGCCGGGACGGGACGGGTCGCTGCTCCCGTGGGCGGCCCGCGAGTGGGCGTTCGAGGGCGACGAACTCGTCGTGAAACTGCGGCCCGGGCAGACGTTCCACGACGGCACCGACCTCACCGCCGCGGACGTCGCGTTCACCGCGCGGTTCCTCTCGGACACCTCGATGGGCGGCGCGTCCTCGCGCGTGCCAGCGACCCGCTACCGCGGCCGCACGTCGCTCGTGACCGGCGCGACGGCGACGGACGACGAGACCGTGCACTTCGACGTCGCGTCCGGCGTCAGTCCCGCGACGGCCGAACGCGTGCTCACGCTCCCGATTCTGCCCGCCGCGGAGTGGCGCGAGCGCACTGGCCTGGTCGACGACCGCGTCACGCAAGCGCTCGTCTGGGAGAACCGCCAGCCGGTCGGCAGCGGGCCGCTCCGGTTCGACGGCGCGACCCCGGAGGAGTCGGTGTCGCTGCGGCCGTTCGACGACCACTTCCTCGCGGACGTCGACGACGGCCCGGCGTCGCGGTACGCGCCCGCCCTCGACGGCGGCGGGCTCACCGCGCTGTACGCGCCGTCCGGGCAGGCGGCGCTCGCCGCGCTCTCGGAGGGCCGCCTGGACACCTCGCTGCACCTGTTCCCGCTGTACGCGTTCGACGACGCCCAGCGCACGGACGGCGTCGTCCCCGCGTCGGCGTCGTCGGACGCGCTCTGCATCGTCGGGTACAACGTCAGGCGGCCGCCGCTCTCCGAGTACCCGTTCCGGCGCGTGTTGGCGCGCCTCCACGACCGAGACCACGCCGTCGCGTCCGTCTTCAAGGGGTTCGCGGCGCCCGCGGAGCTACCGGTCGCCGGCCACTGGGACGGCGTCGACGGACTGACCGACGACTACACCGTCGGCGCGTTCCCCGGGTCTGACGGCGAACTGGACGTCGAACGCGCCCGCCAACTGTTCGAGGACGCGGGCTACACGTACGACGAAGACGGCAACCTCTTCCGCTGACCATGGCGCTGGCAGACGTCCTCCTCGCGCTCACGACGAACGTCCTTGTGATGCTCGCGCTCGCCGTCTGGATTTCCGTCGGGCCGCGGCGGTTCTACCGGTCGCTCGTGGACGCCAGGCGCCGGTTCGTCGCCGTCACGCCGTACGTGGTGCCGCTGCTCGTCGTGTTGGGCGCGCGCCGCCTCGCACTCACCGTCGGCCCAGAGTTATCGTGGTACCTCGAGTTCAACGTCAGCGGCCTGATTTACGAACTGGAGGGCGCGGCCATCAGCGACCTCCAGTCGATGGCGACGCCGGCGTGGACGGAGTACTTCTCGTTCGTCTACATCCACGGCTACGTGTTCCTGCTCGTGTTCCCGATTCTGGCGTACTTCGCGCTCGACCGCAGCGAACGCCTCGCGGAACTGCTCGTGGCGTACGGCCTGAACTACGGCCTCGGCCTCGTCTGTTACGTGCTCGTCGTGGCGTACGGCCCGCGGAACGTCATCCCCGCGAGCGTCGAGTCACTGCTGTACACCACGCACCCGGCGACCCAGCACTTGACCGGCGAAGTGAACTTGAACACGAACGTCTTCCCGTCGCTGCACGCGTCCCTGTCCGGCACCGTCGCGCTGTTCGCGTGGCGGACGCGCCGCGAGTTCCCGGGGTGGTTCGTCGTCGCCGTGCTGCTGGCGGCGAGCGTCACGCTCGCGACGATGTACCTCGGCATCCACTGGGCGACGGACGTCGCGGGCGGCCTCGTCCTCGCCGCCGTCTCCTACCACGTCGCCGTGCGCGTCGTCGCCCGGTACGGCTGCTGGGAGTCCGTGCCAGCGCGGATTTCGCGGCGCCTCCCACAGTGGTAGCCGGCGCGCGGCCGTGCGAACAGTTCACAAACTAAAAGGCC
The DNA here is from genome assembly GCA_042219255.1 of Halobacterium sp. Taxonomy (GTDB): domain Archaea; phylum Halobacteriota; class Halobacteria; order Halobacteriales; family Halobacteriaceae; genus Halobacterium. The sequence goes on from JBDGQF010000143.1 coordinate 5,498, forward strand.
TTTACGTAGGGGGCCCCTACTGCGTACGAATGCACGGGAACTCGCCGTACAGTGGCACCGAACCGACGGAACCAGACCTCACGGTGACCCAGCGGCGCGCACTCCGGGACAGCATCTCCCAGATTGCCGCCCGCACCCGGGACTTCCTGCCCGACGAGTACGTCGTCGGCTCAGAAATCAGCACCGGCACGGAGGGCGTCCAGGTCACCGTCGCCGTCCGGCCGCCCGCCGGCAACCCCGTCAGCGCGGGGTTCACGCCCGAGTTCGACGGCGTCAGCGACGACGACCTGATTCCGGACGACGACCGCGAGGAGGTCGCGCGCGGCCTCGCCGCCAGCGCCGCCCTCCAAGTGAAGGCCGCACTCGGCGACGACGTCCCGCAGACCGCGCGGTAACCCTTCTCGCTACCGTTCTGGCGCCGCGACGAACAGCGCGTACGCAGTCAGCGGCGCCGTCGCAGCGGCGCCGAGCGCCGCGCTCGCCGTCAGCGACGCCTGCAGGACGGCGCCCGCCGCGAACGCCACGAGGAACAGCATCGGTATCGCCGCAAGGACGTAGTCGTAGACAGTCCGCGTGGCCGCCAGTTCACCCACCCAGGAAGGAGAATCAGGATGAGACACGCGTCTAGCCACCGGCGGTGCAATGAACTGCATTGTGGCCGTCACGTGACGTATCGAAACGAGTGAACGGCGCCACGTCGCCCGCCCGCCGCGCTGGCCGCGACCGTCTG
>JBDGQF010000159.1:0-4449 GCA_042219255.1 Halobacterium sp.
GACGACGCTCGGCCCGCTCCGAGAGGTCGCTTCGGTGTGCGCCGACCACGACGCGGTACTGGAGGTGAACGTGCACTGCCGCCAGGACGAGATGTGCGCGGTCGGCGCCGGCGAGTCCCTCCTCCGGGACACCGGCCGCCTCTGCGAGCAAGTCGAGGCCGCAAGCGGCGAGGGCGCCGCCGTCTCCGTGAAAGTGCGCGCGGAAGTCGAGGGCGTCCACTTGCCGACGCTCGCGAAAGCCATCGAGCGCGCCGGCGCGGACGCGGTCCACGTGGACGCGATGGACTCGCGGCGCGTCGTCCGGGACGTCGCCGAGGCCACCGACCTGTTCGTCGTCGCGAACAACAACGTCCGCACCCGCGAGGACGTCTTCGAGTACTTCGCGTACGGCGCGGACGCCGTCAGCGTCGGCCGGCCGAGCAGAGACCCCGAGCAGGTGCGCTCGGTGTACGCCGCCGTCAAGGAGTGGTTCCTGTGACGCCGAGCGGGCACGCCGAACTCGCGCTCCTCCTGGAGGTCGCTGGCGCCCCGAAGCCCGGGAACGTCGACCGCGTGCGCGACCTGCCAGACCTCCACTTCGAGCAGTTTCTGGCCGGCGCGGTCGGCGCGCGCGAGGGCCTCGAACGGGCCGAAGACGGCCCAGTCGGCGAGGCGTTCGAGACGGCAGTCGCGGGAATGGCTGACGCCGCCGGCACGAACACGCAGTTCGGCTGTCTCCTCCTGCTCGCGCCGCTCGTACGAACCGCGGCGTCCGGCGACCTCACGCCCGAGCGCGCGACGGCGGTCGTCGAGGACACGACGGTCGAGGACGCCGCGGCGTTCTACCGCGCGTTCGACCACGCGGACGTCGCCGTCCCCGACCCACCGGAAGGCATCGACGCCCTGGACGTCCGCCGCGGCGCGGACGCCGTGCCGGCGGTCCGCGAGCGCGAGGTGACGATGCTCGACGTGATGGAGTTGAGCGCCGACCACGACGCGAACGCCCGCGAGTGGGTCGAGGGGTTCCCGCGCGTCTTCCGCGCCGCGGCACGCATCGAGGCCGACACGGGGCCTGTCGCCGACCGCGCCGCGGACGCGTTCCTCGCTTTGCTCGCGGAGGCGCCGGACACGCTCGTCGCGACCGAGCACGGCGACGACGTCGCCCGCGAGGTCCAAGAGCGCGCGCTCGACCTCCAGGCCGCCGACCGCGAGACCGTCGACGAGTTCGCCGACGACCTGGTCGCGCGCGGCGTCAACCCCGGGACGACCGCCGACCTCACCGCCGCCGCGGTGTTCGTCGCGCTCGAACGCGGGGTGTCGGTCGGTGACTGACGAGGAGAGGGAGGCGGAGCCGGAGGCTGAGGCGGACTGGCCGGTCGCACTGCGCGGCGTGACGGAGACGGTGGTGACGACGCTCGGCCCGAACGACCGCTGGAACGTCGCGGCGCTCGGCGTCCACGCGCCCGAGGGCGACGGCCCCGCGAGGGCGACGACGTGGGGTAACACGCGCACGCGCCGGAACTTCCACCGGCAGGGCGGCGGCTACGTCCAGTTCGTCGCCGACCCGGTCGTGTTCGCGGACGCCACGCTCTCGATTCGTGAAGAACCGGAGCCAGTCCTGGACGCCGCCGACGCCTGGGCGGAAGTCGACGCGGAACACGTCGGAACGGACGACGAGGGAGGCACGCGCCGCGAACACTGGGAACTCCGGCCGGTCGACAGCGCGGTCGTCGACGAGCGACCCCACACCGTCAACCGCGGCTTCAACGCCGTCGTCGAAGCCACGGTCGCCGCGTCCCGCCTCGACGTCCCGGCGTACGACGCGGACACGCTCCGCGAACGCCTCCGGTACTTCGAGGACGTCGCACGAACCTGCGGCGGCGACCGCGAGCGCGAAGCCATCGAGCGCGTGCGCGAGTACGCCGACGGCGACTGGTAGCCGCGCCCGTGCCGACAAAGCATTTATACGGAACGCGGGAACCAGCGGGTATGCGACGGCGCGCCCTCCTCGCTTCCGGTAGTGCCCTCCTCGGCTCCGCGCTCGCTGGCTGTGTCGGCGAGTCAGGCGACGGTGACGGGACGACGGACGCGGCGACGACGACCAGCACCGAGACGACTGCCGCGACGACGCAGACAGTGCAGACCACGCAGTTCGACGTGACGTTGGACGTGGCCATGGAGCGCCACCAGCCCGGCGTCGCCGTGATGGGAATCGATTCGGTCGGCGTGAGTTCGGCGGGCAAACAGTACCTGTTCTATCGCGTGACCGTCACCGACGGCGACCCGCCCGCGCGCACCGACTTCGGGTTCCGGTACGGCGGCCAGGTGTACGCGCCCGGCGTCGAGACGGCCGGCATGCTGTGGCGCGCACAGGAGACCGACGACCGGTACACGGCCGACCGCGGCGCGGGCTGGCTGGTGTTCGAACTGCCCGCGCAGCGGCCCGCCAGGCACGCGGCGTTCGCGCTCGGCAGCGAGGAGTGGCCGGTGAGCGACGCCGTCCGAAAGCGGCTGTCCGCACCCGAGCCACCGCTCTCAGTCGACTGGGGACTCACGGACGAACAGCCCGCGGACGCTGTCCGACTGGCGTTCACGGTGACCAACGAGGGCGACCTGGACACGCGGTTCGTCGCCGGCCTGAACGGCATCCTCATCGAGGCCGCGCACGCCCCGGTCACGGCGTTCAACCGCGAGGTGCCAGCGGGCGAGACGGTGTCGTGGACGCACACCCACGAGGGCGCCGGCCCGTACGTCGCCAGCACCGAGGAGGCGTCGGACAAGCACTACCACCTGGAGTGGACGCAGGGCGAGGGAGACCTGTACGTGGCGCGCGCGGAGTGAGGCTGCCGAATCCTTTTACGGGTTGTCGCGCAAACTACGCGTGATGGCGAGTTCCACGCGGGACAACGACGGCAGAGACGAGGAAATCCGGCTCTGGCGGGAGGACGGCTGGTGGGTCGCGGAGGACGTCGCGACCGGCGTGACGACGCAGGGCGAGTCGCGGGCCGACGCGCTGGAGAACCTCGACGACGCCGTCGAACTCCACGAGGGCGAGCGGGGCCGGGCGCCGACCCGCGAGGAACTCCGTGCGGTGGGCGTCGCGCCCGACGACAACGAGACTGGCGACGAAGAGCCGCCTGACGTTCTCGACTGATGGCGCGACGGACGTTCTCCGGCCGCGAGGTGGTCGCCGTACTGGTCGACGTCGGCGGGTTCGAGTGGCAGCGCACGACCGGCGACCACGCGCAACTGTACTACGAGCACCCGGCGAACGACGACGACCAGCGGCGCGTGACCGTGCCGTTACACGACGAACTCGCGACTGGAACGCTGCGCAGCATCGCGGACAGCGCCGGCGCCCGTGACTTCGATGCGTTCTGCGAGTGGGTCGACCGGCACGCGTAGCGACCGGATGTCGGGACGTTCAAATCCGCGCGTCCACTAGCCGGGTGCATGACCGACGAGGACACGCGCGAGAACGTCCTGCCGGGCTCCGACGGGGAGCTGGACACGGCGGACGTGCGCGGGTACGACTTCCGCGGGGAGTTCGACTTCTTCGAGATGCTGGACGCGTACGCGACGACGGGGTTCCAGGCGACCCACCTCGCGGAAGCGGTGGACATCACGAAGCAGATGCGCGAGGACGACGCGACCATCTACCTGACGCTGACGTCGAACATCGTCTCCTCGGGGCTGCGCGAGGTCGTCGCACACCTCGTTCGCGAGGGGTTCGTCGACGTCATCATCACGACCTCCGGGTCGCTGACGGAGGACGTCATCAAGACGGCGAAGCCGTTCAAGATGGGCGAGTGGGACGCCGACGAGGCGCAGTTGCGCGAGGAGGGCATCAACCGCCTCGGCAACATCTTCGTGCCCAGCGACCGGTACGTGTGGCTCGAAGAGTACCTCTACGACTTCTTCGACGACTTCTTCGCGGAGGAGCAGGTGCGGACGCCCACCGAGTTCGCGAAGGAACTCGGCGAGACGCTGGACGACGAGGACTCCATCCTGAAGAACGCCGCCGACCAGGACGTCCCCGTCTACTGTCCCGCGCTCACCGACGCGGAAATCGGGAACTTCCTCTACTACTACCGGCAGGGCACCGGGCCGGACGTCGGCATCGAGATTCTGGACGACTACGACTCGCTCATCGACGACGGCCTGCTCTCGGACACGACGGGCCTCATCTGCGTGGGCGCGGGCGTGCCGAAACACCACGCCATCATGACGAACCTGTTCCGGGGCGGCGCTGACTACGCCGTCTACATCTCCACCGGGATGGAGGGCGACGGGTCGCTGTCCGGCGCGCCGCCCGAGGAAGCGGTGTCCTGGGGGAAAATAAAGGACGAGTCCGAGACGAACTACACGCAAATCGAGGCGGAGGCGACGCTCGTGTTCCCGCTGCTGGTCGCGGGCGCCTTCCACGGCGACTGACCACGCAGGCGCCGCGGACGCGGCGTAGCGCGCGCC
>JBDGQF010000159.1:4549-6218 GCA_042219255.1 Halobacterium sp.
GTAGCGCGCGCCGCGGCCGTCCCGCCGAAACGAATCCTTTTAACGCGCGGCGACTGAACGAATCCGTATGGCCATCAAGCCCGACTACGTCAAGAAGACCGGGAACATCCTCATGGAGCGGTACCCGGACGCGTTCAGCCGCGAAGACTTCGAACACAACAAGGAAGCCGTCACTGAACTGACGAACGTGGAGTCGAAGGAAGTCCGCAACCGCATCGCGGGCTACATCACGCACAAGCGCGAGTAGCGTAGTCGCGGACGGCGTCCTGGAAACGCGCCGATTTTTCCACCACCCGAAGGCGTTTCACTACTGGGTTCCGAGGGAGGGGTATGACCTCAGTAGGCGTACTCGGAGCCACTGGCGCAGTCGGCCAGCGGTTCATCCAGTTGCTCGACGGCCACCCAGAGTTCGAACTGTCAGTACTCACCGCCAGCCCCGCCAGCGCGGGGAAGTCCTACCGCGAGGCGGCGAAGTGGCGACTCGACACGCCGATTCCGGACGACGTCGCGGACATCACCGTCCGAGAGACCGACCCGGACGAGATTCCGGACGACACCGACCTCCTGTTCTCCGCGCTGCCCTCGGGCGTCGGCGAGCAGGTCGAACCCGAGCTCTGCGAGGCGGGGTTCGTTGTGTCCTCGAACTCGAGTAACGCGCGGGCGGCCGACGACGTGCCGCTCGTGATTCCGGAGGTGAACCCAGACCACCTCGACCTCATCGACGTGCAGCGCGACGAGCGCGGGTGGGACGGCGCGCTCGTGAAGAATCCGAACTGTTCGACTATCACGATGGTGCCGACGCTCGCGCCGCTGCGCCAGTTCGGCCTCGAACGCGTCCACGTGTCGACGCTGCAGGCCGTCTCGGGCGCGGGCTACTCGGGCGTGACGTCGATGGAGATTATCGACAACGCCATCCCCCACATCGGCGGCGAGGAGGAGAAGATGGAGACGGAGTCCCGGAAGCTCCTCGGCGAGTTCACGGGCGCCCAGGTCGACTGGCACGACGCCTCCGTGTCCGCGTCCTGCAACCGCATCCCGACCATCGACGGCCACCTGGAGAACGTGTTCGTTGAGACCGAGGAGGATGTCTCGCCCGCTGACGTCGCGGACGCGCTCGCGGACGCCCCGACGCTCGACCTGCCGAGCGCGCCAGACCCGCTCGTCGAAGTGTTCGAGGAGCCAGACCGCCCGCAGCCGCGCCTCGACCGGATGCTCGGCGACGGCATGGCCATCGCCGCGGGCGGCATCCAGGAGACGGACACGGGCATCCAGTACAACTGCATGGCGCACAACACCATCCGCGGCGCCGCCGGCGCCAGCCTCCTGAACGGCGAACTGCTCGCCAGCGAAGGCTGGGTGTAGGCCGGCGCGACCGTCCTGGTTCTCGCGGCAGGCAAGGACGACTGACTTGGTTCTCGTGGGCGAGAACCGCCCTGGTTCTCGCGGCCGGCGACGTCGGCCGCTGTTTTATCCGCTCGCACGGACGAGTCTCGCGTATGCCGGACGTGGAGTGGCGGTACAGCGCGGCGGACAGCCGGCTGCTTGCAGTGCTCGCGCTCGCGGGGCTCGGCGCGGTCACGGCAGTGATGGCGCTCGCCGCCGCGTTCACGGTGTTCCTCGCGGCCGGACTCGCGCTCTCCGGTGACTACGCGTTCGTCGGCCTGCTCGT
>JBDGQF010000277.1:0-4757 GCA_042219255.1 Halobacterium sp.
CCTCGCCGACCGCGACCTGCAGGCTGTCGTAGCCCGACAGCAGGTCGAGGTCGATACCGAGGTCGGCGAACGGTTCGACGGCGCCGATGCGTTCCTCGATGTCGCGGAGTTCGTCCTCGAGTTCGTTCCGCCGGTCGTCGAGTTCGTTCACTTCGACGCGAATCTCCTCGAGTTCCGTCTCGAGGGCTTCCTCGGTGACGATGCGGGTCGGTCCCGCGTCCTCCTCGCTGACGTCGAGCGTGGACGCCAGCGAGCGCACCGTCACGAGCTTCTCGGACGCGTCGTCGGCGCCCTCCAGGGGGTCGCCGTTCTCGAACCCCTCGATGGTGCCGTCGTAGTCCGAGAGGTGCACGAGGTTCAGGTCGTGAATCGCCTCGATGACGTCCTGCTGGACGCGCTTCGAGCCCGTCACCGAGACCTTGCTCATCCGTTCAGGTCTGAGCATGCACCGCCTCCTTGAACCGTTCGACGGCGAATTCGACCGCTTCCTCCTCGTTCTGGGTGGCGAGGGCCTCCAGTTCCTCCTTCTCGGCCTCGCCTTCTTCGAGGACGCGGTCGCGTTCCGCCTCGATGTCTTCGCGTGCCTCTTCCAGTCGCTGCGCCTTCAACTCGCGGGCCTCCTCTTCCGCTTCGTCGCGGATTTCATCGGCCCGCTTCCGGGCTTCGGACAACCGTTCCTCGCGGTCTTCCTCCGCCTCGGCCACGATGTCGTCGGCGTCCGATTCAGCCGATTTGATGTCTTCGAGAACCTCTGGCCTTGGCATACACTCTTACCGGGCGGAACTTTGGCCACGGCCTATATGGTAGTTGCGAAGTCCGCGGGCGCAACGCAAGCTATTATGCCTCCTGAGCGGTAATTCAGGGGTAATGGGAGTTCTCGAAGACAAGTCGCGGGCCCGCACCTTCTACAAGTACCTCTCGAAGGTGTACGACCGCGTCAACCCCTTCGTGTGGAACGAGGAGATGCGCGACGAAGCCCTGGAGATGCTCGGCGTGGAGGCCGGCGACCGCGTGCTCGACGTCGGCTGTGGCACCGGGTTCGGTACCGAGGGCCTCCTCCAGTACACCGACGACGTGTACGGGCTCGACCAGAGCCCACACCAGTTGGAGAAGGCGTGGGCGAAACTCGGCAAGCACGACCCGGTCGCGTTCCACTTCGGGGACGCCGAGCGCTTGCCGTTCAAGGACGACACGTTCGACAAGGTGTGGTCGTCCGGCTCCATCGAGTACTGGCCGAACCCCGTGGAGGGCCTCCGGGAGATTCGCCGCGTCCTGAAGCCCGGCGAGAAAGCCGTCCTGGTCGGCCCGGACTACCCGAACTCGACGGTGTTCCAGAAGGTCGCCGACGCCATCATGCTGTTCTACGACGAGGCGGAGGCCGACCGGATGTTCGCCGAGGCGGGGTTCGTGGACGTCGAGCACACCGTGATGCAGGCGAAGCCCGGGAGTCCGAAGGCCATCGTGACAGTGGCGCGGGCGCCAGAGCGGAGCGAAGGCGCCGAGTGAGCGAGCGCGGAGCGTAGCGATGCGTGAGCCGGGCGCCCGAACGAAGTGAGGGCACTGACTGAGCGAGCGAGACGCTGAGTGAGCGAGCGGTGGCGTGAGGAACCGGGAGCCGCGCGTCCGAGCGGCGGGACAACTGACTACGAGTACGGCGCGCTCCGTTCTGCGAGTTAGTCGGTGGCCGTTCGCTCGACGGTCGTTTCGGCGGTGGCGACGGTGTGGCCGTCGACGACGACGCGTACGGTGAGCGTGTCGCCGGCGCTGGGGCGTGGCGCGTTCGTGCTGGCGACGCGGAGCGTGCCGGACTCGCCAACGCGCCACTCGTCGCTGCCGGCGCGGTTGAACGGGCCGGTGGGGGTGCCGTAGAAGCCGCGTGCAGCGAAGTACGGAACCGGTGGCTGGTACCGGAGCGGACTGCCGTCGACTGATAGTCGGAGGTCGGCGTGCGCGACGTCTAGGGGGCTGCCGGACACGAGGGTGATGGTGACGCGGCCGTCGGCCGTCGCGTCGACGCCGAGTCCGCGCTGCGGCGGTGGCTCACCGGGCAGCGACGGTAGCGCGAGCGCGACTGCACCCGCCGCCAGCACCGTCACGGCGAGCAAGAGGACGACGGCGACGGGCGCGTACGCTCTCGGCACGCGACGGTCTGGCCGCGCCCTCGCACAAGAACCCTCGGCCGCGGGCGGCGCGCGTCAGGGCGCCGGCCGCGCGGTCACGTTGACTTCGAGTGTCGCGCCCGTCTCGGTGGTCGTGGTGACGTTGTACTCGCCCGCCGGGCTCAACACCCAGAGGCGGCCGTCGTCGCCGGTCGCGCCGACCTCGCGGCCGTTCAGGGATATCGTCGAGTCGACTGGCGCGCCCGTCGTGTTCTCGACGCGCACCAGGAGCGGGCCACCGGCGTACGTCCGGCCCGTCGCGAGCGTCGTGCCGCCCGCGGAGTCAGTGTGCTCGATGGTCGCGGGGAACTGCTCCAGCGTCAGTTCCTGGCGTTCGACGTACACGCGGTCGCTCGCCGCGCTAATCCACACGACGAGGCTGCCGTAGGGATGGTTGACGCTGTACTGGGTGGCGTACCGGCCCGAGAGCGTGAACTGCGACCCGCCCTCGGTGTTGTTGCTCACCCACGGGTAGTACGACTGCACGAGCGCCTGGACGTCGCCGTAGTCCGCCGTCTCGTCGACGAGGTTGTCCTCGCGGTACGTCTCCCGGATGTACTGGCCGTTCTCGATGGTCGACAGCATCACGCCGTTCCCGGCGGTGACGTGGACGCGGACGCTGTCCCGCTCGCCGTGAATCACGGCCGCGGCGCGCGCCCTGACCGGCCCTTCGAGCGCGACGAGCTGGGTGCGGATGCGGCTGAGTCGCGGCCGGACTGCCGAGCTGTCCGAGAGGGTGCCGGCGAACGCGTACAGCGTCCCTTCGCTGCCCGTCGCGCCGATTGTCCGGACGAGTTCGTCGGCCTGCGAGTGAATCGTCCCGAGTTCGAGGACGTACTCGGCGGCCGTGATGTCGCCGCTCGCGAACCGGTCGCGGGCGCTGCGTTCGCGCGCCCTGAGTTCGTCGAGCCGGCGTTCCGCCCAGTCGGTCGCGTTCACGAGGACTTGCCGGCGCTGGGCTTCGCTGCCTGCGGTCTCGAGTCTGCGTTCGACCTGTTTCAGGCGGAGGTCCGCGGAGAGTTGCTGGTGGCCGGCTTCGAGGGTGTTCGTCACCGTGGTGTTCGGTTCGTTGAACGCTGCCGCGTCGGCTTCGGTCAGCAGGAGGACTCGCGTGGCGTTCTCCGAGGTGCCGACGACGGGGTCGTCGCCGGGTTCGACGGGGGCGGTCACGTCCCCGCTGACGGCGAGGGTGGCGGTCGCGCCGGCGACCACCAGGAGGACCGCGACGAGAGCGGGGCGAGCGCGGGACATGGCGTTGCGTTCGGCGCCACCCGACAAAAACGATGCGGAGACGACGGCCCGCCGCGTCTGTCCGGTGTCGCGCCCTCCGGGCACAGGTGTCAGAAGGCAAAGAGGATGCTGGCGGTCGTCTATCGCCGTATTTCGGGCGGGGCGGCGAGATTACGCCGGATAGAAAATACTTTGCACGAGCGGGGTGGACGGAACGGGTATGCGGCAGGCCGCCCTCCTCGTTGCTCTCGCCTGCGTTCTCACCGCGCCCGTGGTCGGCGCAGCGGCAGTCACGGGTACTCCCTCGCAGGCGACTGTCCAACAGGACAACGCGACGCTGCCGGAGGAGGGCGTAGAGGTCACAGTCCAGATTCGCGGTGACGGCGCGGCGCGCTGGAACATCTCGACGAAGTACGCCCTCGAAGACCAGAACGACACCGCCGCTTTCGAGCGACTCCGCCAGCAGTTCGAGGCCTACCAGACGAACGACGAGTTCTCCGTGGACGTGTTCCGGGCGGTCGTTCCACAGGTGAGCGAGCGCGTCGACAGGTCGATGGAAATCCGGGAGGCAGGCCGGACGTCCCGGGTCGTCGACCACGGGAACAACTCCACGGGCGTGCTGACCGTGCAGTTCACGTGGACGAACTTCTCGCGCGTGACGAACGAGACGCTGGTCGTGGACTCGTTCTCGGGGTCGTGGTTCGGCGACCTGAAGCGCGGGCAGACGCTGACCGTGCGGCCGCCGGAGGGCTACGACACCGACCAGGTGCAGCCGGGGCCGTCCACGATTCGGGGCGGCGCGTACGTCTGGAACGGCCCCCAGGAGTTCGGGCCGGGAGAGCCGACCGTCGTGTTCACGGAGGCGTCGGCGCCGCCGCCGACAACAGGGCCCAGCGGCGTCTCGGTGGAGGTGTTGGTGGGCGCCGTACTGTTCACGCTCCTCCTCGTTGCCGTGTTCGTGCTCGCGGCGTACCGCGGGACGCCGGAGTGGGTGCCGAGTGACGTCTCGGCCGTCAGGTCGTGGCTGGTGGACGAGGAGAACGAGACGACGACGGAGGACGGGTCGGAGAGCGCGGAGACAAAGACGAAACCCGAGACGGGACCGTCGCCAGGCGGTCCGGCCGGTGAAGCCAGCGCAGGGGCGACCGACTCGGAACTGTTGAGCGACGAGGAGCGCGTCGAGGCCCTGCTCCGCGAGCACGGCGGCCGGATGAAGCAGTCGAAAATCGTCGAGGAGACGCGGTGGTCGACCGCGAAAGTCTCGCAACTGTTGTCCTCGATGGCCGAGGACGGCCGCGTGGAGAAACTCCGCATCGGCCGCGAGAACCTCATCTCGCTGCCGGACGAGGGCGTCGAGGAGGAGTGACG
>JBDGQF010000277.1:4857-6195 GCA_042219255.1 Halobacterium sp.
CGGAGTGACGCACCCGGTGGCACGGACTGGCGCCGGGATTCGGTCGGAAACTCCGCGCAGCGCCCTCGCGGTTCCGAAAACGTTTACCTGCGTCCTGCGGGAAGCACAGAGTGATGAAGGTTCTCGTCACCGTCAAAGAGGTGGCTACCGTCGAGGACGACTTCGAGATTTCCGGCACGGAAATCGAGGACACGTACCTCGACTACGACCTCAACGAGTGGGACGACTACGCCGTCGAGGAGGGCGTGCAACTGGCCGAAGCCGGCGACGACGTGGAGGTCGTCGCGGTCACCATCGGCCCGGAGCGCGCGGAGGAGACCATCCGGATGGCGCTCGCGAAGGGCGCCGACCGCGCGGTGCGCGTGTGGGACGACGCCCTCGAGGACGTCGAACTGCTCGACGTCGAGACGAAAGCCCAGTTGCTCGGCGCCGTCGTCGAGGACGAAGACCCAGACCTCGTGCTCTCCGGCGTCCAGGCCAACGACGACAGTTTCGGCGCGACCGGCGTCGCGCTCGCGGAGGAACTGGACTTCGCGTGGGCGGCGGTCGTAAACGCCCTGGACACCGAGAAAGTGCTCGCGGAGGGCGTCGCGTCGGTGCGCCGCGAACTGGAGGGCGGCGTCGAGGAACTCACTGACGTCGACCTCCCCGCGGTGCTGACCATCCAGACCGGTATCAACGAGCCGCGGTACGCGAGCCTGCGCGGCATCCGGCAGGCGCAGTCGAAGGAAATCAAGCCCCAGAGTCTCGACGACCTCGGCCTCGACGCGAGCGTGGTCGAGTCCAGCCTCGACGTCACCGCGATGTACGAACCGGAGACGGAGAGCGAGGCGCAGTACCTCGAGGGCGACGCGGGCGAGCAGGCCGCGAAACTCGCTGACGTCCTCCGCGACAAGGGGGTGGTCGGCGAATGAGCGACGTGCTCGTCGTCGCCGACCACCGGCGCGGCGACCTGCGGGACGTGAGCTTCGAACTCCTGACGGCCGGCCGCGAACTCGCGGACGATGCGGGCGGCGACCTGCACGCGGCGGTCGTCGGCGGCGACGTCGAGAGCTTCGCCGACGAACTGAACCGCGAGGGCGTCGACGCAGTCCACACCGTCGCCCACGGCGAGGAGTTCAACCACGACGTCTACGTGCAGGCCGTCGCGGCGCTCGCGGACGAACTCGACCCAGAGTTCCTCGTCGTGCCGAACAGCGTCAACGGCCTGGACTACGCGCCCGCCGTCGCGTCCCGCCTCGGCCGGCCGTACGTCTCGGACGCCATCGGCCTGGACTACGCCGACGGCACGCTCGAGGTGACGCGCGAGATGTACGGGTCGAAGGTCGAGACGACCGT
>JBDGQF010000222.1:0-6175 GCA_042219255.1 Halobacterium sp.
TTGACGTCGTACTCGCGGAAGAGGTCTTGGGCGTCCGCGAGCGCGGCCTGCTGGACGTCCCAGCGGCGCGCGCAGAACGCGCAGTCCTCGTGGTTGGGGGAGACGAACGCGTCGCCGGGGACGTTGGCGGCGTCCGCGAGCGGTTCCATCACGCGGTTGACGACGACGGTGCCGACGGGGACGCCGAACTCGCCGAGGCGGTCGGTGAGGCGCTGGGCTTCCAGCACGCTCATCTCCTCGGGGACGAGCACGACGCGGAAGTCCGTCCGGTCGGGGTCGGTGAGGACGGCGCGGAGGCGTTCGACGCGCTCCTTGACGGCGTCAAGGTCGCCGAACTGGTCTTGCTGCTGCGTGTCGTCGTCGCCGCCGAGCATGCCGCCGAGACCGTCCATCATCCCGCCCAGGCGGTCGCGCAGTTGCATCAGGCGGCCGACCATCGAGTCCATCACTTCCGGGAGTTCGAGCAGGCGGAGCGTGTGGCCGGTCGGCGCGGTGTCGACGACGACGCGGTCGAAGCGCTCGTCGTCCATGTACTCCAGGAGGAGTTGCATCGCGGCGGCCTCGTCGGCGCCGGGCATCATCGCGGCGTCGTCTGCGGTGTCGCCGGCGGCGCCGCCGAGGAGGCTGTCCAGGCCGCCCGCGAACCCGCCGTCCTGGCCGAACATACCGGCCTGTGCGAGCGCGTCGTCCGGGTCGATTTCGACCGCCCAGAGGGGCGCGTCGTCAGTCACCTTGGCGGGCCTGCTCGGCACGTCGAACTCCAGGGTGTCGGACAGCGAGTGCGCGGGGTCGGTGGAGACGACGAGGGTCGCCGTCCCCTCGTTGGCGCTGGCGACCGCGGTCGCCGCCGCCATCGTCGTCTTGCCGACGCCGCCCTTCCCGCCGTACAGCACGTACTCCGCGGTCCCCGTCGCCACGCCGGGGTCGAGGGAGTCGACGGCCTCGACCTCGATTTCGTCCATGCGTGTCCGTCGGCGACACAGCGGGGTGAATCCGTCGGTTGGCGACGCCCGCCGCCCACCGCGGCGCAGTCCCCTGGTTCGCGCTCTCGCGGCCGAAACCCTTGGCCAGAGCAGTTAACGGCAGTGCGCGTGTAACTGTGTCGCATGGAGGGAGTGCTGAACGAGCGCACGCACACGGTGCACAAGAAAGGGGTACAGAATCCGTACAGCCGCACCAAGTGCGGTGCAACCAACGACGTCTCCCACGACGAAATCCGGACGGTGCTCGTCGAGCGCGCCGTCGACGAGTTCGAGGCCTGCCGCTGCGGCCGGTGTTTCTCGGACGCCGGCGGCTACTGACGCCCCCGCGGACAGTCCCCGTCGCCGCGACATCCGCCAGCGCCGCGGCTACCGGTCGGCGAAGTAGTCCGCGAGGCGTTCGGCCGCTTCCTCGACGCGCGGCGTGACGAGCGCGAACCGCAGCCAGTCCGCGCGCGACTCCCCGAACCCGGAGCCAGGCATCCCCGCGACGCCCGCCTCGTCGATGAGTTCGAACGTGTTCTCCAGCGTGCCCGGGAAGTCCGGGAACCGCGCGAGCACGTAGAACCCGCCGTCCGGTTTCGTGTACTCGGCGCCCGCGTCGTCCAGGGCGTCCGTGAACGTCTCGACGCGCTCAGCGAGGCGCTGGCGGTTCTCCTCGTAGTAGTCGGCCTCCGTGTTCTTGAGGGCGTGCAGGACGGCCGCCTGGCCGGGCCGCGTCGTCGCCACGTTCGTGAGCATGTGCCGGGACTTCATCGCGTCCACGTGGTCGTCGGGCGCGACGCAGTAGCCGACGCGGAACCCCGTGATTGCCATCGACTTCGAGAACGCGTTCACGACGACGCGGTGGTCGGAGTCGAACTCGAGCGCGGACGTGAACGTCCCCGAGAAGTCGAAGTGGTCGTACACCTCGTCGCTGACCAGCAGCGCGTCGTACGCTTCCGCGATGGCGACGAGTTCCCGCATCGTCTCCTCGCCGTACACCGCGCCAGTGGGGTTGTTCGGCGTCGTCGCCATGATGCACGCGGTGTCCTCGCTGGCCGCCTCACGCACGGCAGCAGGGTCGAGACTGCCGTCCTGCTCGGTCTCCACGAACACCTGCTCGCCGCCCAGCATGTTCGTCTTCCCAGGATAGTACGGGTAGACTGGGTCGGCCATCACGACCTCGCTGCCGGCGCCGCGTTCGAGCGCGCGCCCCATCGCGAGGTAGTTCGCTTCGCCCGCGCCGTTCGTCACGATGACCTGGTCGCTGTCCACCTGGCGGCGCGCCGCAATCTCCTCGCGCAACTCCCGCAGACCCTCGCTGGGCGGATACTGGAACTGGCGGCCGCCGGTGTCCGCGTACTCGTGGAGGCCCTCGGCGAGCGCGGGCGGCGACCCCCAGTCCGGGTTCCCGGAGACCATGTCGATGACGTCGCCGTCCGCGTGCGCCGCGTACTCCATCACGCGGAAGAACAGCGGCTCCTCGTACTCCATGTACGGGCGTTCCCGCGCGAGTACGTGTGTCTTTCGCCCGCCAACCGTGTCGCAGGCCGCTGTGGCGAGAGCCAGCGTCCCCCGTAGAGACAGTGGCAGGACTCGCTGGTAGTGGCCCGTTCATTCCGCTCGCGGCCGTCGACCCGGACATGGGGCACACTGAACACGTCCGCAGTTACTACCAGGCCGTCGACGACGACCGAATCGACGACCTGCTCGACCTGTTCGCCGACGACGTCGTCTACGAGCGGCCAGGTCAGGACGCGCTCGAGGGCAAGGACGAACTCGAAGCGTTCTACCGCGAGGGCCGCCCGCTCTCCGACGGCGAGCACGACGTCCACGACGTCCTCGTGGACGGCGACCGCGCCGCCGTCCGCGGCACGTTCTCCGGCGTCCAGGACGGCGACCGCGTCGAGTTCGGGTTCGCGGACGTCCACGTCTTCGACGACGACGGCCTGATTACCGAACGCTACACGTACACCGACCGCGACACCGTCTGACGCGGGGCGTGCGGCCGACTGACGCGCGCCACCACCTTCTTTGCCGCCGACTCGGTAGCGGCGTGCATGCGCGAACACGCCGCCGACCCGCCCATCGAGGCGGTGTTGAACGACGCGCTCCCGGACGCCGGCCACACCGTCGCCACCGCGGAGTCCTGCACTGGCGGCCTCATCGGGTCGCTGCTCACGGACGTCGCCGGCTCCAGCGACTACTTCGACCGGTCGCTGGTGACGTACTCCTACGACGCGAAACTCGACCTTGGCGTCTCCCGGGAGGCCCTCGACGAGCACGGCGCAGTCAGCGAACCCGTCGCGCGACAGATGGCGCGCGCCGTCCGCGACGCTGCGGACACGACCTGGGGCGTCTCCACCACCGGCATCGCCGGCCCCACGGGCGGCACCGAGGAGAAGCCAGTGGGCACCGTCTTCATCGGCGTCGCGTACGCCGGCGACTGGGGGACGCAGACCAGTTACGCGACCGTCGAATGCCGCGAGTTCGACGGCGACCGCCGCGCCATCAAAGAACAGATTGCGCGCCGCGCCCTCCGCAAACTCCGCGAGGAACTCCACGAGGACAGGTCGTGAACCACCAGTCTCACCCCCGCTGGTCGCACCACGGCGGCGCCGTAGACCGAAATCGTGACGTGTTCGGGCGTGCAGACCTCACGTAATGAACAAGGGCGACCACATCCTGAACGGCATCCTCCTCGCCGTCGGCCTCGGGTACGTGCTCTACCCCTCCGGCGGCGTGGAGACGCTCCGCACGATTGCCGCCGTGCTCATCCCCGTCGTGCTGGGCGCGCTGTTCCCGGACGTGGACACCGACTTCGGCAAACACCGGAAGACCCTCCACAACATCCCGGTGCTCGCGCTCCTGTACGCGTTCCCCATCTACTTCGGCAACCTCCAGTACGTCTGGATTGGCGTCGCCACCCACTACGTCCTCGACGTCGTCGGCAGCAAGCGCGGCATCGCGCTGTTCTACCCGCTTACTGACGACGAGTACGGCCTCCCCGTCGGCGTCACCACCGTCTCGAAGTACGCCACCGCCGTCACCGTCCTCATCACGCTCGTCGAACTCGCCGCGATTGCCGTGGTCGTCCACGTCGCCCCACAGTACGTCCCCACGGACGCCGTCCAGAACCTCTTCGAAGCGGCGTCCGCGCTCGCAAAATAGCCCGAGATAGCGCCCTTCAGTAGACGGCGACGTCGTCGAACTCGCCGCCGTACGCGATGTGGCGCGGGTGCGTGGGTTCCATGCCGCAGAGGAGGAGGCGGTCGACTTTCTCCCACGTGTTCTCGTACGCCAGGTGGAGCTTCTCCGCGAGCGACCGCGCCGTGTAGCGCGCGCCCTGCTGGTGGTACGTCCGGCGCGGCACGCCGGACGCGAGCGCGTCCACGAGGTCGGCCTCCGAGTCGATGGTGGTCTCGAACTCCGTCCAGACGGCGCCGACTGTCTCCGGCCGGTGCGCGTACGAGGACGCGAACGCCGGGATGTCGTAGGCGTCCGCGAGCACGCCCGCGCGCCGGTCGTGGTGCGGGAGGTGCTTGGGGTTGTGCGTCTCCACGGCGGCGAGGACGTCCCGGAACCGCTCGACGTCCGTCGCCGTGAGGCTGACGTTCAGGAACCCAGGGTGGGGCGCGAGGACGGCCGCGTCCTGCGCCCGGAACGCCGAGACGGCGCCGTCCAGCGTGATGAAGTCCGGGACCGGGTCGTCGAGGCCGACGGCGAGCACGTGCTTGCGGTCGCGCCACGACCCAGTGAACACCTCGCGGGCGCCCACGACGAGGAGTTCGTCGTCCGTGTACTCGGCGGCGCGCTCGCGGGCGTCCGGCAGTCGCGTGAAGTGCGGCGCGTAGACGAGGACGTCGAGGCCCACGGCCTTCGCGCGGCGCACCACCTCGTCGTCGAGGACTTTCACGTGGAGGTCGACCCGTGTCGTCGGCACGACCCGAGCGTTCGAGAGCCGACAATTAGCGGTTTACGGTTCGCGAACGCCCGCCGCGATAAACTGCCGGCTAGTGGTCTTGGGTTCGCCGGCGTTTATCAGTTCTCGGCCCGCATAGTGACGCATGAGCCTGGAACTTTTGTCCGAGGACGTCGTCCCGGAGCACGCCCTGGACGTGAAGCGGGACGCCCGCGAGTTCGCCGCCGAACACATCGCGCCGAACGCCGAGGAGTACTTCCGCACCGGCGACTACCCCTGGGAAGTCCTCGAGGCGGGGATGGACGCCGGCCTGGTCGCCCAGGACATCGGCGAGGAGTACGGCGGCCGCGGCCTCGACCTCGAACAAGTTCTCGCCATCGCGGAGGAGTTCTACCGCGCGGACGCCGGCATCGCGCTGACGCTCCAGTTGGCGAGTTTCGGCGCGGAAATCCTCGAACAGTACGGCAGCGACGAGCAGAAAGAGCGCTTCCTCCGGCCGGTCGCGGAGAACGACCAGATTACGGGGCTCGCCGTCTCCGAACCCGAGGTCGGCAGCGACCTCGCGGGGATGGCGACGACGGCCGAGAAGGACGGCGACGAGTACATCCTGAACGGCGAGAAGTACTGGATTGGGAACGGCGTGGAGGCGGACTGGGTGACGGTGTACGCGAAGACCGGCGACACCGGCGACCGGTACATGAACTTTTCGCTGTTCGCCGTCCCGACGGACGCGGACGGCTACGAGGCCGAACACATCCCCGAGAAGATGGGGATGCGCGCGTCCAAGCAGGCGCACGTCGTGTTCGACGACTGCCGCATCCCCCAGGAGAACCTCATCGGGAGCGAGGGGGCCGGGTTCATGATGCTCGCCGACTTCTTCAACCACGGCCGCGTCGTCGTCGGCGGGCACGGCCTCGGCCTCGCTGCCGCCGCCCTGGAGGAGGCCTGGGAGTTCGTACACGAACGCGAGGAGTTCGGCCGCCACGTGTCGGACTTCCAGGCCGTCCAGCACGGCCTCGCGGGCATGCGCCTGGAGTTCGAGGCGGCGCGCGCCCTGAACTACCGCGCCGCCCGGAAAGTCGAGGAGTACGACAATCCCGGCCTCTGGGCGGCGATGGCGAAGACGAAGTCGACGGAGGTCGCGACCGCGAACGCCGAACAGGGCATGCAGTTCCACGGCGGGCGCTCGATTCTCACCGACCGCCGCATCGCGCGCGTCTACCGCGACGTCCGCATCCCCGTCATCTACGAGGGCGCCAACGAGATTCAACGCAACCTCATTTACAGGCAG
>JBDGQF010000135.1:0-6175 GCA_042219255.1 Halobacterium sp.
GCGGGTCGACGTCGCCCTCGACTTCGACGTTCACGTCGTCGAGTTCGACGCCGGTGGCGAGCGCGTGCTTCGCGAGCAACACCTGCTGGCAGAACGCGAACCCCGCGAGGAAGTACTCCAGGGGCCGCGGGCCCTCGTCGCCGCCGCCGGCCATCGACCCCGGTTCGTCGGACTCGAACGTGAAGTCGCGGGCCTGGCCGCGCCCGTGGTAGTTCTCGACGAGTTCGGTCTCGACGCGGTTCTCGCCGACGGGCAATCTGTCCGCGCCCGACAGCATCTCGAACTCCTCCCAGACGGCTTCCTGCAAGTCCCAGTCGAGCGTCATGCACCGATGCTGGCCCCGGGCCGTGTTAACGCTTCGCCCTGCGGCGGGGCTCGCGGGCGGCGGGAACAGTTTTCCCGCGCCGGGAGAGAGACGATGGCGTGAGCGACGGACTGCCGCGGCGCGCACTCGCCGTGCTCGGCGTCGGCCTGCTCGGCATGGGACTAGCCGTCGGGAGCTACGGCGCCGCCGTCGCGCGCCTCCTCGAACGGGGCGTGCCGCCTGGCGTCGCCGGCCTCGGGATGACGCTGTTCCTCGTCGGCCAACTGGTCGTCGTCGCGCCCGCAGACCGACTGACGCGCACGCGCCGGTCGGCGTGGGTGGCGGCCGCCGGCCTCGCCGCCGGCGCCGCGGCCAGCGTCCTCGCGACGGCGGAGACTGTGCCGGCGACGCTCGCATCGCGCTCGCTGCTCGGTCTCGGGCAGGGCGCGGCGTTCGTCGGCGCGATGAAGCACGTCGGCTACCGGACGCCCGACGACCTGGTCGCGACGGCGCAGGGCCTGCTCGGTGCGCTGTTCACGCTCGGTCTCGCCGTCGCGCTCGCGGCCGCACCCGTCACCTTCGCCACGGTGGGCCTCCCCACGACGATGGTTGGCGTCGCCGCCGTCGTCGCGCTGGGGGTCGTCGGCGCGCCGTTCCTGGCGCGCGCCGGCGACGAGCGCGTCGTGCCGTTCCGGGACTACCTCGCGCCACTCCGGTCGCCGACCGGTCTCGCGCTC
This sequence comes from Halobacterium sp., assembly GCA_042219255.1. Classification (GTDB taxonomy): domain Archaea; phylum Halobacteriota; class Halobacteria; order Halobacteriales; family Halobacteriaceae; genus Halobacterium. Next base: position 1,042 of record JBDGQF010000135.1, read on the forward strand.
GGCCTCGGGAACATGGCGACGTTCGGCTTCCTGATGGTGGCGACGACGTGGTACGAGGCCGCCCTCGACGGCGTCACGGGCGTCCCGACGACGGCCGCGCTCGTCGCGTTCGCCGCCACCACCGTCGTCGGGCGCGCGCTCGGCGGCGTGCTCGCGGCGCGCGTCGGCGACCAGACCGTCGTCCGTCACTCGATGCTCGGTCTCGCCGCCGTCCTCGCGGGGATGGCGGCGGGCGTCCACTACGATTCGGCCGTCGTCCTGGTCGCCGCCGTCGCCGGGACGGGACTGGGGTTCAGCGTGCCGTTCGGGCCGCTGTTCGCGCTCGCGTTCTCCGACCTCGCCGAGGACGCCGGCGTCACGCTCGTCGCGATGCTCGCCGTCGGGAACGCCGGCGCGCTCGCGTACCCGTGGCTGGTCGGCGAACTCGTCGCCGCGACGTCGACGTACGCCGCCGGGTTCGCCGCGATGAGCGCCACCGTGCTCGGCGTCTGGGTGCTGTGGCGGCGCGCAATCGGCGCCCGACCAGCGGCCTGACCGGCAGAATTGTGACCGGAAGCGACCGCGAACTCGCGAATCCGAACCCGCTGGTGGTTACGTCGGCGAGGAACGCCTAAGTGGCCGCGCGTGGAACGTGCTGACATGGAACGAGACGACCCGTGGAGCGTGACCGACCGCGACCTCCACGAAGCACTGCGCTCGCTGCGGGACGCCGGCGAGTCCGCCGCCGTCGCGACGGTCGTGGACGTCGAGGGGTCGGCGTACCGGCGGCCGGGCGCGAAACTCGTCGCGCCCGAGGGCGGCGACACGCTCGGCGCGATTACCGCCGGCTGTCTGGAGGGCCCGGTCGCCGAACTCGCGGCGGACGCCCGACAGACGGGCGCCGCGGCCGCGGAGACGTTCGACCTCATGGACGACGAGGCGTGGGGGCTCGGCCTCGGCTGTAACGGCGTCATCGACGTGCTCGTGGAGCCGCTGGACGACTCCTTCGACCCGCTGCTGGACGCGCTCGCCGACCGGGAGGCCGCGACCCTGCTCACCGTCGTAGACAGCGACGACGACGCCGTCCCCGTGGGCGCGCGCACTGTCGTGACCGGCGACGGCGCGAGCGAGCCGTCCGACCGTGCGGCGCTCCCCGGAGACGCGCTCGCGGAACTCCGCGATTCCGCCGCGAACGCGCGCGAGTCGGCGTCGAGCGCGACGTTCACGGTCGAACGCGACGACGGCGACCTGGACGTGTTCGTGGACGGCGTCGAGCCAGCGCCCGAACTCCTGTTGTTCGGCGCGCAGAACGACGTCCACGCCGTCGCGCGCCTCGCCGCGCAGTCCGGGTTCCGCGTGACCGTCGTCTCGCCGCGCGGCGCGCGCGCCAGCGCCGAGGATTTCCCGCACGCCCACCGCGTCGTCTGCAAGCACCCCGACGAGGTGGCGGCCGCCGTCGAGGACGACGAGCGCACGTACGCCGTCCTCATGTCGCACAACCTGGTGGACGACCGCCTCGCGCTCGAAGCGCTCCTCGACGACACCGACGTGCCGTACGTCGGGCTGATGGGGCCGCGCAAGCGCTTCGACGACCTGCGCGAGGACGCACGCGAGGACGGCCGGACGTTCGCGCAGTCCGCGCTCGACCGCGTGTCGACGCCGGTCGGCCTCGACCTCGGCGACGGCAGCCCCACCGGCATCGCGCTCAGCATCGTCGGCGAAGTCGTCGCCGTCGCGAACGACGCCGAGGGCGGCCGCCTCACCGACCAGTCCGGCCACGTCCACGCCCGCGTCGACCCCACGCCCTGACCCGTCCCGGGCCCGGCAGTCCTACTCCCTATCTGGCGCGGACGTACCTGACAGTCAGCCCGGTTGTTGGGGGCCGTCCGTCGATTTTCGGCGAAACTATAATGAACAGTCACTACTTTGACCTCGTACATGAGTAGTGAAAGCAGTTCACAGGGACTCGCACGTCCCACCGAGGAGGTCACCGTCTCGGTGAACGGCGAGACCGTGTCAGCGTCCGTCGAGCCGCGGCTGAAACTCTCGGACTTCCTCCGCGACGAGTGCGGCACGCGCGGCGTGCGCGTCGGCTGCGAGCACGGCGTCTGCGGCGCCTGCACCGTGCTCGTGGACGGCGAAGCGGTGAAGAGCTGTCTGCGGTACGCCGTCCAGGTCGACGGCTGCGAGGTCACGACCGTCGAGGGCCTCGCCGACGACGGCGACCTCCACCCCATCCAGGACGCGTTCCACCAGGAGCACGCCCTCCAGTGCGGGTTCTGCACGAGCGGGTTCGTGATGGCGACGAAGGAACTCCTCGACCGCGACCCAGACCCAGACCGCGAGACCATCGAGGACGGCCTCGCGGACAACATCTGCCGCTGCACGGGCTACCAGAACATCTACGACGCCGTCGACACCGCCGCCCAGGAACTGATGGACGCCCCCAGTGACGGCCTCGAAGACCGCACCGGCGCGAAGGACGGCGGCGGCCACGGGGGTGACGACTGAATGTCCGAAGCGGGCGCGAGACCGGACGTCGGCGTCGAGGACGACGCGGAAACCGAGGGCGAGCAGTTCGTCGGGTCCGGCCTGGAGCGCGTCGAAGACCACCGCATCCTCACCGGCGAAGCGGAGTACATCCACGACAGGGCGCCCGAGCACGCGGGCCACATGGCGCTGGCGCGCAGCGTCCACCCGCACGCCGACATCGTGGACGTGGACACGAGCGCCGCCGAGGAACACCCGGACTGCCTGCTCGTGCTCACCGCCGACGACCTCAAGGAGGACTACGAGCCGATGCCGTGTGGCCTCGACGGGTTCGAGGAGTGGTCGCTCGCGGACGACCGCGTGCGGTTCGTCGGCGAACCAGTCGTCGCCGTCGTCGCCACCGACCGGTACGCCGCCGAAGACCTCGTCGACCTCGTGGAAATCGAGTACGAGCAACTCGACCCCGTGACGGACGTCTTCGAGGCGCGCGAGGACGAGACGCTCGTCCACGAGGACGTCGGCACGAACGTCCCGGACAGCGAGACCCTGGAGTTCGGCGCGGTGAACGAGGCCTTCGAGGACGCGGACAACGTCGTCGAGACGGAGTGCTCGTGGGGCCGGATTTCGGGCGTCCCCCTGGAGACCGCGGGCGTCGTCGCGGAGTACGACACCGACCACGACGCGTTCCACATCGACTCGAACATCCAGTTGCACACGCTCGTCGACGACACCGTCTACGAGCCACTGGACTATCCGCCCGAGAAGGTGAACCTGGAGGTGCCGCCGGACGTCGGCGGGAGTTTCGGCACGAAAATCGCCATCCACCGGTACTGCACGCTCGCCGCGATGGCCAGCCAGCAGCTCGACGGCCGCCCCGTGAAGTTCGAGGAAGACCGCGTGGAGAACCTCCAGGGCGGCGACATGCACTGCTCCGACCGCGAGTACCGCGTGAAACTCGCGTTCGACGACGACGGCACCATCCGCGGCCTGGACACGTTCTTCGTCGACGACTTCGGCGCGTTCCCGCACTATCCCGTCAACCAGGTGTTGAAGCCGCTGTCCGCGGTGACGAACGCCTACGACATCCAGAACGTGCGGTACGGGTACGAACTCGTGTTGACGAACAAGACCGCTCAGACCGCGTACCGCGGCTTCGGCGTCGACCCGCACCTGTACGCGCTGGAGACCGCCGTCGACGAGGCCGCCAGGGAACTCGGCGTCGACCCGACGGACTTCCGGCGCGTCAACCTGATTCAGCCAGACCAGATGCCGTACCGCCTGCCGACGCACAACATCTACGACTCCGGCGACTACCCGGCGGCGCTCGACCGCCTCGAGGAGTGGGTGGAGAACGAGGAGGTCTGCGAGGGCGGCCTGCTCGACCCCGACGTGGTCGAAGCGAAGCGGGCCGAAGGGAAGTACCGCGGCGTCAGTTACTCCGTCCACATCGAACCGGGCGTCTCCGGGTCTGACTGGACCGACCGCCAGCGCACCGAACGCGAGGCCCTGGACGAGCGCGACCGCGAGGACGTTGAGGAACTCCCCGAGCACTTCCGCATCACGCTGATGGAGGACGGCACCGTGCAGGCGTACCTCGCGACGGACACGTCCGGCCAGGGCCACCAGACGCTCGTCACGCAGCTGCTCGCGGACGGCCTCGAAGTGCTGCCCAGCGACATCGAGGTGGACTACCTGCCGAGCGTGGAGGCGCCGACCGAGTACGGGTCTGCGGCGTCCCGGATGGCCGTGATGCTCTCGGGCGCGACTGAGGGCGCCGCGGAGAAACTCCGGCACAACTGCCGGCAGCTCGCCGCCGAGGAAGTGTACGGGTGTGGCGTCGAGGACGTCGAGTACCGCGACGGCGGCGTGGAGCGCGTGGACGGCGGCGAGCGCGTCTCGCTGGCAGAGCTCGCGGAACTCGACTACGGACGGAACCAGCGGTTGACGCGCGTGAGCTACGACTACGAGCACCCCGCGACGCAAATTGAGGACTTCGACGAGGCGCTCACCAGCAAGTACCCCGTCTACCCGACGGCGGCGTTCGCGGCGAACGCGCCCATCGTGGAGGTGGACGTCGAGACGGGCGAAGTGGAGCTTCTGAAGTTCTACACGCTCCGGGACTGCGGCACGATGCTGAACCCCACCATCGTGGAGGGGCAGGCGCACGGCGGCATCGCCCAGGGCATCGGCGCCGCGCTCATGGAGGAGTTCCAGTACGACGACGAGGGCCAGCCGCAGGCCATCACGCTGTTCGACTACCTCCTGCCGTCCACGAAGAACATGCCGGACATCGAGATGGAGCACACGGAGACGCCGTCGCCGTTCACGGAGACGGGCGCGAAAGGCACCGGCGAGGGCGGGATGCTGGACGCGCCCGCCTCGGTCGCCTCCGCAATCACGGCCGCGCTCGACGACTTCGACGTCGTCGCCGACGAGATTCCGATGACGCCCCACCGCGTGCGCCGCCGCGTCCGCGACAGGCCGACGACTAACCGGCTCAGCAATCACTGCCGGACGTTCTTCTCCCGGAGTGACGGACGGAGAAAACGGGAGCGCTACTCTTCGAGCGTCGCCTTCGCTTCCGGCTTCGCGCTGATTTTCGACTCGGCCGGCGCGCCGTCGTCGGCGAGCGCTTCGAGGTCGTCGAAGAAGTTGTTCACGAGGC